>NZ_JABXEP010000097.1:0-31377 GCF_013372605.1 Myxococcus sp. AM009 | reverse complement strand
GCTGGGGGCCGGGTGGCTGTCATGGGCCGCCGCGCGAGGCTGGGGCGTGCCCGCGGCGCTGGTGGGGCTGGCGGTGCTCGGCCTGGGGCTGGGGCCCGCGGCGAGCACGTCGCTGATTGGGCCGCAGTCCCGCGCGCCCTGGCACCACCGGGGCATCGTCACCAGCGCGCTCTACGCCACGCGGCTGCTGGGGGGCTCGGTGGCGGTGGCGGTGCTCGCGCTGGCCCGCGGGCACTTCGCCTTGCAGTTCGGCATCGCCGCTGGACTCACGGCCATGGCGGCGCTCGGGTTGGCGCTGCTGGCCCCAGGCAGGACGGAGTCCTCGGCATCATGGGCGTGACAGCGGGCACGTTCCGCTCAGCCCGTGCCGCCTCCCGGCTCCGGCGCTCGGGCGCGCGCGTGGAGCGGCGTCGGTGCCCCTGCCGCCGCCGGGGCATCAGCGTTCATCGCATGAGGCCACAGCTTCGCCAGCGCGGAGCGGAGCTCCGCCGCGGTCCGGTACCGGTCTTCGGGGCGTTTCTCCATCAGCCGCAGCACGACGCGCTCGAAGGGCTCCGGCAAGTCCGGCCGCAACGCGCGCGGCGGCGCGGGGCGCTCCTGGACGTGCAGGAACATCAACGGCACGGGCTCCGGGTGGCGGAAGGGGAGCTGTCCGGTGAACAGCTCGTAGGCCACCACGCCGAGCGCGTACAGGTCCGTGGCGGGTGACACCGCGGGGCTGCCCGTCACCTGCTCGGGCGCCATGTACTCCGGCGTGCCGAGCACCGCGCCCTGGGCCGTCGTCCCCATGACGTGCGTGCTCTTGGCGAGCCCGAAGTCCATCAGCTTGAGCACGCCCGTGCGGGTGATGAAGAGGTTGGCGGGCTTCACGTCGCGGTGGAGCACGCCCCGGCCGTGCGCGTGCTCCAGCGCCACCGTCGCGTGGGTGAGCCAGCGCAGCGCCTCCGCCAACGTGGCGCGCCGCTCCAACAGCCGCTGACGCAAATCCACGCCGTCCAGCAGCTCCATGGTGAGGAAGTGCCGCTCGCCGTCCACGCCCGCATCGAAGACGCGCAGGATGTTGACGTGCTCCAGCGCCCGGGCGTGCTCCACCTCCTGGCGGAAGCGCGCCACCATCGCGGCATCCGCGTGGGGCACCGCGAGGACCTTGAGGGCCACGCGCAAGTCCTGCCGGAGGTCGATGGCCTCGTACACGGCGGAGCTGCCCCCGGCGCCCAGCCAGCGCTCCACCTGGTACCGCTGGGCCACCGTCTGGCCGGGCACCAGGCCCCGTATGACGCTGGCGGGCGCGGGCACCGGAATGCCCTGGAGCAGCGTGCCGTGCGGCGACATGGGGGTCACCGGGCTCAGTGTCTCCGCGAGCGACAGGGCCGGTGGTGGCGTCACCGGCTGGAGCGTCGCCTCGGGAGGGGTCTCCGCCCGCCGCGGGACAGGGGGGAGGTCGGCGCGGGGCGGCGGCTCCGGCGCGGCGCCCCCCAGGTACGCCACGCCTTCTACGTCGTCGGTCGAGTGCACCTCGTCCTCCCTCGGCTGCGTCGTCGCTCTCAGGGGTCGAGCAGCGAGATGTGGGACGGTGCCCCCACGCCCTCGATGTCCAGGTGCGGCGTGGGCAGGTTGTACTCGGACGCGGCGCTGGTGGCCTCGACGATGATGGGGCCGGCGATCTCCGGCGGCTCGCCGTGGCACAACAGGTCCACCACGTGCTCCACCGTCCACTTGCCCAGCCGGTTCACCACCAGCCGCGCGCCGTCATACTGCGTCGTGTCCGGCAGGTCCTGGCTCGCGGCCAGCTTGGCCTCCACGGAGTCGCCCAGGTAGCCGCGCGCCAGCGACACCACCCGGTCCAACACGGAGTTCCAGGCCTGCAGGTGCGTGCGGTCCTGCGCCTCGTCCATGATGTCCAGGCCCACCTGGAGCTTCTCCATGCGGTCCAGGAACTGCTGCACCAGCGGCCCTCGGATGATGCGGCCGTGCTGCGGCGCAATCATCTCCACGCCCGGCTCCAGCTTGCGGATGGCCGCCACCGTGCGTTGCAGCGCCGCGTTCACCGGCATGTAGATTTGGTGGAACGCGCGGATGCCCGCCCAGTCGGACTCATCCGCCCAGATGCCCTTGGCGTTGGAGTCCGTGAGCCCGCCGAAGAGGTCTCCGGTGAAGAGCACGCGCGTCTGCGGGTCATAGAGCATGACGGCGCCGCGGAAGTGGCAGAAGGGCGAGGGCACCGGCAGCAGCCGGTGGCCTGTGGGCACGCTGAGCCCCTGCGCGAACTTCTCCGTGGGGATGAAGCGGTGGCGCGGCAGGTTCTGGTGGACGATGAGCCGCCAGGTGTCCTCCGAGCACAGCAGCCCGGCCCGGGGCGCGTAGCGCGCGGAGATGATGCTCGCCGACGAGCCCACGTCCGGGTCCTGGTGGTTGATGAACATGGCCGACAGCCGGTCCATGCCACCGATGAGGGCCGTCACCTTGGTGTGGATGGTGGAGAAGTCGCTGCTCGAGCCCGGGTCGATGAGGAGGTTGAACTCCGTGGGCCGCTGCGTCTTCTTGTCCGTGCCGCGGAAGCGCAGCAGGTAGGGGTTGGCGTAGAAGATGTTGCCGGGCTCGCGCTTGCCCACCCAGAACGTCTCGGGGGCAATCTCCACCGGCACGAGGCGGAGGTCGGAGCTCGGGGCTGGGGCGACGGTGCTGCTCATGGGCGCGGCGTTCCTTCCCGCTCTGGGGTGTAGGCCCCGCCCCATAGCAAGCGCCGCGCCGTGGCCCTCTCTCCCCGGGGGGACGTGTGCGCGGGCCGGGACGGAGCGCAATTGCTGCGCGTGGGTGGGCTGGGGCGCAGACCTTGCGTCCCGGGCGTCTGAGCGCGTGCGCCGCGGCGGGCGGCATGGCAGGCTGGGGGCGCTCACCTCCGAAGCGTTGATGCCCGACCCGTCCGCACTCGCCACCTGGGGCCTCCCGGGGCTGTTCCTCGTCGCGATGCTTGCGGGCTCCGTGGTGCCGGTGCCGTCGGAGGCGCTGCTGGCCGCGCTCGTCTACGGCGGGACGGCGCCCGTCACCGCCATCGGGGTGGCCACCGCGGGCAACGTGCTGGGCGCGCTGTCGCTCTACGGGCTGGGCCGGTGGGTGGCGGGCGGTGGCGGAGGCGCCCTGGGGCGCTGGTACGCGCGGCGCCGTGAGAAGGAGGGGCCTCGCATGCAGCGCGTGGAGGCCTGGACGCGGAGGTGGGGCGCGCCCGCGCTCATCATGTCCTGGCTCCCCGTGGTGGGTGACGCCTTCGTCATCGCCGGCGGCATGCTGGGGGTGCGTCCGCTGCCCTTCGTCTTCTTCGTCACGCTCGGCAAGGGCCTTCGGTATCTCGCCGTCGCCCTGTCCGCCGCCGCCGCGCTGTAGCGCCCGGCTCCGCCAGTTTCACGAATGTTTCACGCAACGCGTGTGGGTCCCTCCCTGATAAAGGAGACGGGTGAGCATCGCATTCCCCGTGAAGCGGGTATCGTGTGGATGTCTCAATCGACCTCTCAACAGCCCCTTGCCAGGGGAAGGACTGTGCATCGTGCGTGACAACGCAATTCCAACAAGCCCGGTGTGGTTGAACTGGCGTCGCCATGCTGCGGCGCTGTTGCTGGCGGTGCTCGCGGCGTGTGGTGGCGAGGACTCGTCGCTGGAGCCCGTGGGGCTCGACGGCGCGGAAGTCGGACAGCGGCAGGACGCGCTGGGCGAGGTCCGCCTTCGCCTGCTGGCGGCCAATACATCCAGCGGCAACGGGCAGGACTACGACCTGGGCCACGGCATCCGCATCTTCCAGGGCACGGACGCCGACGTGGTGATGATTCAGGAGTTCAATTACAAGTCGAACTCTGCGGCGGACCTCCGGAGCTTCGTGGACACGGCCTTCGGCACGCAGTTCAACTACTACCGCGAGGGCGGGGCGCAGATTCCCAACGGCATCATCAGCCGCTACCCCATCATCGCCTCGGGCGAGTGGGATGACCCTTACGTCTCCAACCGCGACTTCGCCTGGGCGCGCATCGACGTGCCGGGCCCGAAGGACCTCTGGGCGGTGAGCGTGCACTTCCTCACCACGAGCAGCGGCAATCGCAACTCGGAGGCCAGCAGCCTGGTCAGCCGCATCCGGGCCAACATCCCCGCGGACGACTACCTCGTGATTGGCGGAGACTTGAACACCGGCAGCCGCAACGAGTCCGCCTTCAGCACGCTGTCCCAGGTGGTGCGCACCGCTGGCCCCCATCCGGTGGACAAGAACGGCAATGGCAACACCAACGCGGGCCGCAACAGGCCGTATGACCATGTGCTGGTGGACAGTGACTTGTTCGCGCACCAGACGTCCGTCGTCATCGGCGGCGGCAGCTTCGCCAACGGGCTGGTGGTGGACACGCGCGTGTACACGCCGCTGAGCGCCATCTCCCCCGCGCTCTACGGCGACAGCGCCGCCTCCGGCATGCAGCACATGGCCGTCATCAAGGACTTCCTCATCCCAGGGGACGGCGCCACCGGTGACGACGCCTCCGTCACGGTGACGTCGCCCAACGGCGGTGAGAGCTGGGCGGGTGGGAGCGTGCGCGAAATCGCCTGGACGTCGACCGGCGTCGCGAACGTGAAGCTGGAGTACACGCTCAATGGCAGCACCTGGAGCACCCTGGCCGCCAACACGGCCGCCTCCGCGGGCAGCTACGCCTGGACGGTGCCGTCCAGCGCCACCACCACCGCGCGCGTGCGCATCAGCGACGCGGCCGACGCCAGCGTCAGCGACACCAGCGACGCGGCCTTCACCATCACCACGGCTCCGACGGGTGGCACGGGCAAGGTCCTCATCAACGAGGTGATGGTCAACGAGCCGGGCTCGAACGTCGTGGGCGAGTTCGTGGAGCTGGTGAACACGGGCACCGGGGCGGTGGACCTGAGCGGGTGGACGGTGTCCGACGCGGTCAGCGTGCGCCACACCTTCCCCGGCGGCACGTCGCTGGCGGCGGGCGGCGTCATCGTGGTGTTCGGCGGCGCGGCGGGCATCCCGTCTGGGACGCCCAACGCGGTGTCCGCCTCCACGGGCACCCTGGGCCTGTCCAACAGCGGCGACACCGTCATCGTGAAGATGGCCACCGGCGCGGTGGTGGAGTCCGCGGTGTTGTCCTCCGGCGTGAGTGGCACGGATGGCGTGTCCGCCAACCGCAGCCCGGACCTGGGCGCCGCGGCGACCTTCGTGTTGCACACCAGCCTGTCCAGCCTGAAGGCCTCGCCGGGCCATCGCGTCAACGGCTCGGCGTTCTGAGCGGCCTCGCGTGAATCGTCGCGGCCCTGCTCCCCGTTCGCGCGGGGAGCGGGGCCGTGTTGTTTCAGCGGGGCCTCAGTGGCGCTCGCGCGTCTCCGCGGACAGCTCGGATGGGCGGATGATGAGGCCCTCGCCGCCGCCCGAGCCTCCGGGCGTGGCCGGGTCTCCGGGGCGCGGCGTGGGCCGGCCGTAGTCGCGCTCGTAGATGCGCAGCAGGGCCAGGAAGAAGGCCACGATGAGGGGCCCCAACAGCAGGCCCACCGTGCCGAACGCGGCCAGGCCTCCGAGGAGCGCGAAGAAGACGATGGCCGCGTGCTGGTGCATGCCGCGCTTGGCCAGCAGCGGCTTCACGATGTTGTCCACCAGCCCCACCACCACCGTGCCCCAGATGGCGAGGAACAGCGCGGCCCACGGGTGGCCGCTGAAGAACATCAGCGCCGCGGCGGCCAACACCACGATGGCCGCGCCCACCGCGGGGATGAGCGCCATGAAGAAGGCCACGCCCGCGAAGAAGAGCGCCGCGGGGACGCGGGCGATGAGGAAGCCGACGAGCGCCGCCGCCGCTTGCACGCCCGCGGTGGCCACCGACGAGACGAGCACCGCCACGGAGACGCTGCGGAACTCCCGCAGGATCTCCCCCGTCTGGCCGCGCCGCAGCGGCGAGACGCTCTCCACCCAGCTCACCAGCCGCGCGCCCTCCGTCAGCAGGAAGAAGAGGGCGATGAGCATCATCACCGTCTGGAACGCGATGGAGCCCGTCGCCGCCACCGCCCCCGTGACGGCCCGCGCCGCTGTTCCGCCCTGGGTGCTCACCTGCTGCTGCAGCGTCTCGTCGAGCTGGGCCTCCTCCAGGGGGATGCGCTCCATCAGCCGCTCCACCGGGCCACGCACCGGGCCGGGAATCTTGTCAATCAGCCCTTCCACCCCCTCCCGCTGGACCGTGTCGGAGACGAACTTCACGCCGTCCGACACCTCGGTGACGACGAAGGCCGTCAGGCCCCCCAGGGGGAGCAGCAGGGCCAGGATGACCCCCGAGACGATGACCCCCGCCGCCACGTTGTTGTGTCCGCGCAGCCTCCGGCTCAGCCGCGAATAGAGGCCGTAGAAGGTTCCCGCGAGCACCGCCGCCAGGAAGAAGGCCTTGGCGAACGGGCGGACGACCAGGGCCAGCAGGATGATGGACAGGATGATGAGCCCGGTGAACACCCGCTGGGCGGTCTGCTCGGTTGCCATACCCGCCAAGGTAGGGCTGCCTTCGCGGAAGGGCAGGCACGAGAGGCGCTTTTGTCTGGCTGCCTGCTGTCCTTGCAAGAAGGCTTGGGCTTGGCCACAAGGCGGCTAGAGTGGCCGCGCCATGCCGCCCTTCGAATCCGCTCAATTCACTGTCTGGTTGCTCCAGGCGCTCTGCGCCGTCTTCCTGGCCATCCTCTTCCTCCAGTCCGGCCTCGACAAGGTCATCGACTGGAAGGGCAACCTGGGCTGGCTCACGGGCCACTTCTCCAAGAGCCCGCTGCGCGGCGTGGTGCCGCTGATGCTGGCCACCGTCACCGTGCTGGAGCTGGCGGCGGGCGCGCTCAGCGCCGCGGGGCTGGTGTCGCTGGTGGCCACGGGCAGCGCGACGCTGGCCTTCTGGGGCGCGCTGCTCTCCGCGGTGTCGCTGGTGGCGCTCTTCTTCGGCCAGCGAATCGCGAAGGACTACGCCGGCGCGGGCGGGCTGGTGCACTACTTCCTGCTGACGCTGGTGGCGGTGTACCTCACCCGCCTGGGCTGAGTCAGAGCACCTTGCGCGTGGGGACCAGGGCATTGGCGGACAGCAGCCCCGCCACCAACGCCACGGCCACCATCAGCATGGAGAAGGCCGTGTCCACGCCGGCCACCACGTCCCGCTCCAGCAGGGACGACAGGCTGCGGAAGCCGACGCTGCCAGGCACCAGCAGCATGAGCCCGGGCACCAGCGTGGTGATGGAGGGCTTGTCGCGCAGCCGGGCCAGCGCGTTGCTGCCCATGGCCAGCAGCAGCGCGCCCACGAAGGCACCCAGCTGAGCCCCCAGCAGCAGCGAGCCCAGCCGGGCCCCCGCGAAGGCGAACGTGCAGGCTCCGGCAATCCAGCCCCAGTCCCTGGGGCGCGCGCGGAAGAGCACGCACACCGCGAAGATGGCCACCAGCAGCATGGGCAGCTGCGTCCAGTCCGGCAGCGCGGGGGGCAGCGGCGCCATGGGCGGCGCGGGCAGCACCACCGACAGCCGACTGCCCAGGGCCACGCCGAAGCCCAGCTGGAGGAAGACGAGCGCCGCCGCCGTGAGGCGTGAGGTGCCGGAGATGAGGTTGCGCGTGGCCAGCTCGTTGATGGCCACCGTCAGGGAGAGGCCGGGGAGCAGGACGATGAGCCCCGCCAGCGTGGCAACCTGCGCGGACAGCGGCCCCATCAGGCTCGCGGCAAGCGCGGCGACGGCGGAGGACAGGATGGCCGCCACCGGCTCCAGCACCCGGGCCGTGGTGGGCTGCTTCCGGGTCAACACGCCCAATGTGCCGATGAGCAGGCTGCTGAGCGCCGCCACCGCCATCTCCTTGAGGCCACCGCCGAACAGCCGCCCCGCGGCGCCGCCCGCGAGCGTCCAGCAGAGGAGCTGGAGCGCGGGGCCGAAGCGCTCGGGCTGCGCGAGGATGGCGTCCACGCGTTGGGCTCCCTCGGCTGGGGGCACCTGTCCGTGGATGACCTCGTCCGCCAGCGTGTCCAGCAGCGCCAGCCGCTCCAGGTCCATGTCGCCCGGCTCCACGCGGACGAGCGAGGTGCGCAGGGCCTCCGGCGGCCCGAAGGACGAGAAGATGGACGTGGGTGTGGAGAAGAAGCGCCCCTCCAGTCCGAAGCGCTCCGACACCCGCTGCATCAGCAGCTCCAGGCGATGCGCGGGCGTGCCGTAGCGGTGCAGCGCCTCGCCCAGGCGGAGGGTGAAGGCGACGGCGGGGCCCGGCGGCGGGGGATGACTGACGGCGGTGAGGAGTTCGGGAGGGACGGCCACGGCGGCGCACATGGCAGAGGCTCCAGGCCGAGTCAAACGGCAGCGAGCCACACCCCTTGCTCCCGGGGAGCCGCCCGCCTGCCGTGTCGCGAGTTCAGGTCCGCCCGCTCCTGGGAGCTCCGCCCATCAGCGTGTTTTCCCTGAGTCCCCCAGGCCGGTTGTTTCGACGTTGCTCGCGCTGACGCTGGAGGAAGCGGACGCTGCCTGCTGCGAGCTCCCTGTGTCGCCGGCCGCTTGCTGTTCCTCTCCCTGGAGCTTTTCCTGGAGTTGTCCACCGAGCTGAGAGACACCTTCCTGTGCGCGGCGCTTCGCGGGCTCGATGAGCTTGCGCTCCTTTCCTGTCACCGGCAACAGGGCGGACGCCAGCATGCCCAGCGTGATGCCACTCACGGCCAGGAGCAGGGGTTGCTCATCCACCGTGCGGGTGAACCAGTCGGAGGCCCGATGCTGGACGGCTTCGCGCGAGGGAACCCGCTCCCGCGCATGTGACGCCCGCTCCCGGACCGTGTGCACGGCGCCCGCGGTCCGCTCCCGAAGCGCGGTGGCTTTGTCGCGCGCCCTGTCCTTCACCTCATGCGCCTTGTCGCTCACCTCATGCGCCTTGCCGCTGGCGCGGGTCTTCATGTCGGCGAGGGCGCCTTCGCTGTCCGCCTCCTCGGTGTAGCGCAGGGCGTCTCGGCCGGCGCGCGGGCCGTCGTGGCGCCACCGTTCGTCTCTCCCAGATGCGAGCTCGCTGTCGTGGTGCGCCGCGCGTGTGGTGAAGGCCTTGCGCATCAGCGCCGAGCCAACGCCCGCCCCCATGAGGGCGCCGAGCAGGCTCCAGCCCTTGGGCGAGTCGGCCCGCTCCTTCAATTCCATGCTCTTGTGCATCACTGTCTCCCTGGCCTGCGTCTTGAGTTCCGTGGCTTTCTCCACGGCGGCCTCCTTCGCGTGCTGCTTGAGCTCGGTGGCCTTGTGCGTGGCGGTCTCGCGGGCACGTTCCTTCAGCGCCGACGCCTTCTCGCTCGCGAGCGCCTTCAACCGGTCGGGTTCCGCCTTCCGGGCCAGCTCGCCCGCGAGCTCGCTCATGCGTGCCCGTGCATCTGCGATTTCATGGAGTGCGCGGTCTTGCTCGCCCATTGCCCATCCTCCTTGAGGGTTTGAATCGTTCTTTCAGGCCCGTGGACCTGCTTCATCCGCTGGCGTCCGCTCCAGGCAATGGCGCCGCCCACCGCGAGCAGCACCACCGCGACGATGAGGGCGGACGCCCAGAGGGGGAGGGCCTCGGCCAGCACCGCCACCAGGAAGGCGACAAAGGTGATGGCCCCCAGGAGCAGCACCACGCCGCCGCCTGCCAGCAGGCCTGCTCCGGCCGATGCCTTCCTTGCCTCCGTCCGCAGCTCGGCGCGCGCCAGCGACACCTCGGCGCGAACCAGGCGGCGTGCCTGCTCGGTGAACTCGGAGAAGAGCGCTCCGAAGCCGTCTCCGTCCCGATGGGGAATCGTGGGTTCCATTCGTGGCACTCCCCTCACGCCTTGATGAGCCGACCGAGAACGAAGCCCGCCGCCACGCACCCCGCGATGAAGAGCCCGGGCCGCTCGCGGACCTGTGTCTGGGCATCCGCGAGCAGCTCCTCGGTGGTTTCGCTCTCCAGCCGTTCAGACGTGCGGCGGAGCAGTCCCGCCGCGCGGCCGAGCAGCGGCCGGGCCATTTTCGCCTCGTCCTTGTCCGAGATGCCCTCCAGCGTGGAGACGAGCCCCCGCATTCCCTTGGCCACGTCACCCCGGCGGCTCTCCACCTGGTGGTAGACGCGCTCCTTCGCGGCGCTGCCCAGTTGCTTCGCCTGCTCCTTGCCGGCCTGCCCGAGCCCGGACGTGCCGGACTCATCACGGGCGAAGCGGGAGCCTTCTTCCGAGCGCTGCCCGTACCCGCTGCCTTGGATGTTGCCGTCGATGACGCTTCCCATGCTGACTCCTTCATGTCCCGAGGGGAAAACTGTCGCGGGGACCTCACAGGTCATCATCCCCGCGTGTCTTCGCATCAGAAGGTAGACATGCTGCGTGGCTGGCCTGGACGGAGCCTGGTACGCAGGCAGGGTGGGCGGTGGAGGGCGCGGGCGATGGTGGGCGGTATGAGCGAGGACGTGAGCGGATGACACGCAAGCAGCGGACCCCGAGGTGGCTGGAAGCGGCACGGCGGAGAGGGCCGGAGGACGTGCAACCCGCTGGCAGGTCGGATTGGTTGGCGAGGGCGCTGGGGAAGGCCGGAGTGATGCCTCGCGCCCAGGCGGAAGTGGCCATCCGCGAGGGACGGGTGACGCTCGATGGGCGGGTGGAGCGCGAGCCCTTCGCGCCGGTGCGTCCGGGGATGGAGGTGCGGGTGGACGGGCAGGTGAGGCACCTGGAGGCGCCCGTGTTGGCGCTGATGTTCCACAAGCCCGCGGGGCTGGTGGTGCACGGCTCGGACGCCGAAGGCGTGGGCACCGTGTTCGAGTGTCTGCGTGAGCGCCTCACCCCTCCGCTGCGCGACCATGAGTGGCTCGCGGTGGGCCGCCTGGACCGGGACACCACGGGGTTGCTGCTCTTCACCAACGACGAGCGCCTGGTGCAACACGGGACGTCGCCCGAGCGGCACCTGCCCAAGCGCTACGTGGCGGGCGTGGTGGGGCCGCCACCGGAGGAGGCGCTCCTCCGACTGCGCGAGGGCCTGGTGCTGGAGGACGGCCCGACGCGGCCCGCGGGGGCCCGGCTGCGCGCGCCGGACGTGGTGGAGCTCACCCTGACGGAAGGGCGCAACCACCAGGTGAAGCGGATGCTGGCGGCGGTGGGACATCCGGTGCGGACCCTGCACCGCGAGGCCGTGGGCGGCGTGACGCTGGACGTGCCCGAGGGCGCGTGGCGGTTGCTGACGGACGGCGAGGTGTCCCAGGGGTTGTCCTTCATCGTTTCCTGAGGCCGCGCCCGCCGCGTGTAGACTTCGAGCCATGGACGTTTCCGCGGCCCGTGAGCGTGGCGGCATCCCCGCGCGGGCCTTCTGGCCTGGTGTCTTCGGCGTCACTGCGGCCTTCAGCCTCTTCTGCCTGGGCGTCGAGTACACGCCGGACTCGCTGCACTACCTCTCCGTGGCCCGTGGGCTGGTGTCGGGCTCGGGGCTGTCGGGCACGCTGCTCGCGGTGGACACGGCCATGCCCCGGCCGCTGGACTTGTGGCCGCCCCTGTTCCCCATGGCCTGGGCCGCCCTGTTGTGGCTGGGGCCGGATGCGGCGGTCATCACGCTGCACCTGCTGTGCTTCGCCGCGCTCGCCGCGGCGCTCTTCTCCATGGCCCCCGAGGGGCAGGGCGCGCGCTACCTCTGGACGTGCGCGGTGCTCATCGTCCTCTACCGTCCCTTCGGGCACGTGGCGGCGGCGGCGTGGTCCGAGCCCCTGTGCGTCGCATTGCTCGCGCTCGCGCTGGCGCGGGAGGTCCGGGGCGCGGACAGCGCCGGCCGTTCCTTCCTGGTGGGGGCGCTGCTGGGCCTGGCGGTGCTGACTCGCTACGCGGCGCTGTTCGTCCTGCCCGGGCTCCTGTGGTGGCGCTTCGTCCGGGCGCGTGAGGCGGGAGGGGCGCGGCGGCACGCGGTGCATGCGCTAGCGCTGGGCGCGGGGCTCGGGCTCGTGGTGGCGCCGTGGTTCGTCCGGAACGTCGCGTTGTTCGGCCGGGCCCTGGGGCCGCCGCGGGCGCCACGTGGCGTGGGGCTCGTGTCCTCGCTGCTCAGTGGGGTGGATACCCTGTTGGGGGAGGCGTCCTTCGGCGCGTTCGGTGTGCTCTGCGTGGCGGCCACGGTGTGGTTGCTGATGCGTGCGCCGCGTGGCGTTTTGCGTGAGCACCTGCCGGACGCGGCGCTGGAGCGGCTGCGCCCCGCGGCGCTGATGGCCGTGTCGTATGTCGCGGGCCTGTTCTGGACGGCCACGCGCACGCAGATGGACACGCTGGATGGCCGACTGCTGGCGCCGCTGGGCGTGGGGTTGGTGCCAGTCACGGCGGCGGTGTTGGTGTCGCTCGTTGAGCGTTCCCGGTTGATGTCACCTCCGGTGCTCGTCACCACGGGCGTGGTGGTGGTGGCGGGACACCTCTGGGCGCCGCTGCACGCGCGCGTCCGTCAGCCTCGGCAGGGTTTCAACCACCTCCGCGAGCGCATCGCCCCGCTGCCGGCGTGGGTGGAGGCCCACGTCACCGAGCGGGACCTGCTCCTGGGGCCGCAACTCTGGTGGGTCCACCCGTTCGCGCGTGCCCCCGTGGTGGCGGACGGCTACCCCGAGCGAGGCTTCCTGACGCGCCAGACGCTGGGGCCCTACCTGAGACAACACGGCGCCGCCTACGAGCGCTTCTTCTGGTTCGATACCAGGCCTCCGCCCGTCGACGCGGCTGCCTTCGAGGCCGTCGAGGTCGCCCGGTTGGAGATGAACGCCTACTGGTCCACCGTGTGGAACACCGTCTGGGAGATTCGTCCCGTGGACCGCGCGTCTCCCGTGGACGGACGCGAGGCGGCGCCCGCGCCGTAGGCCTGCGCCCCGTGAGCCTCAGCGCTCGCGCGCGGCGCTGTCCTCGACGAGGCTCCGGAGGCTCCGGGCCAGCGCCACGCTGGTGGGGAGCGCCCGGCCGAGGAGGCTCGGCACGCCGGTGGCCACCTGGGCGGAGTTGGTGAAGACGCAGGCGGTCACCTGGGCGAGCTGCGCGAACGAGACATGCCGCTCGACAATGGGCAGCGTCCCCACCTGGCCGGCCTCCAGGAGCACTTCGCGGATGATGCCCGGCAGACATGGCGCGGACAGGGGCGGCGTGATGAGCGCGCCGTCGCACTGGAAGAAGATGTTGGCCGTGGGGAGCTCGCAGACCTCGCCGGCCTCGTTGCCGAGCAGGGGCAGGCGCTCCATCACGCTGTACTGTCTGAAGTAGGCGAGGCCCTTGTGATTCAGCGTGGACTCGCCGCGGCGGTAGGCCCCCGGCTCCTGATTGTCCAGGGCTCGCCCCTCGCGGTGCAGTCGCTCCAGGTCCGGGGCGTGCGCGCGGAAGGTGAGCAGCGCCCGGCCATCACTTGCCGACAACTTGCCCACACCTCGGAACGCGGGGCCCATCGCGGCGTCGGCGCGCAGGCAGCGCGCAATCGCTTCGCGCACCGCGGCTTCGCTGAGGTGCTCCAGCGGCGGCGCGCGGACGGCGCCGGGAAAGGCGGCCAGGCTCGAGCGCAGCCGCGCCAGGTGCCGGGCGAGGAACCAGGGCTCGCCAGCCTCGATGCGGAAGGTGGTGAAGAAGCCCGCGCCGAAGAAGAAGCCCTGCGCGAAGTCCCGCAGGTGCAGGTCCTCCCAGCGCCGTACCTCGCCGTCCACCGCGACCGTGGAGAACATGGCAGCCTCCTGTGCGCTCAGCGCGCCGGCTCCAGGAAATTGGCGAGCAGCCGGGGCCCCTGGGGCGTGAGGAATGATTCGGGGTGGAACTGGACGCCTTCCAGGCGCGGCAGCTCGCGGTGCTTGAGGCCCATGATGAGCCCGTTCTGCCACGCCGTCACCTCCAGGCACGCCGGCAGGCGCTCCGCGTCCACGACCAGGGAGTGATAGCGGGCCGCGGTGAAGGGGACGGGCAGTCCTCGGAAGACGCCCTGGCCCGAGTGCTCGATGGCCGCCGTCTTGCCGTGCACGGGCACCGGTGCGCGCACCACCTTCGCGCCGAACACCTGGCCCAGGCACTGGTGCCCCAGGCACACCCCGAGCACGGGCACTCGCCCACCCAGGGCCCGGATGACGTCCATGGACACGCCTGCTTCGTGAGGCGTGCAGGGACCGGGTGAGATGAGGATGTGGTCGGGCCGGAGCGCTTCGACCTGCGCCACGGTGATGGCGTCGTTGCGCACCACCTTCAGCTCCGCGCCCTGGGCGCCCAGCGCCTGCACGAGGTTGAAGGTGAAGGAGTCGAAGTTGTCGATGACGAGAATCATCCCTGGCGCTCCACTGACGCCAGGGCCAGGAGCTGCGAGCGCGCCTTGTTGAGCGTCTCCTTGTATTCCTGCCGGGGCTGCGAGTCGTGGACGATGCCACCTCCCACCTGCGCGTAGGCCCGGCCGTCCTTCACCACCAGCGTGCGGATGACGATGTTCAAGTCCAGGTCACCCGTGAAGGACAGATACCCCAGCGAGCCCGTGTAGAGCCCTCGCGCATGGGGCTCCAGCTCTGTGATGACTTGCATCGTGCGCAGCTTCGGCACGCCCGTAATCGTGCCTCCAGGGAAGAGCGCGCCCACGACGTCCAGCGGCTCCACACCCGGCGCGAGCTGGCCGACGACCTCCGATTCAATGTGGAGGACGTGGGCGTACTCGACGATGTCCATCAGCCTGGTCACCTCGACCGAGCCATAGGTGCACACGCGGCCCAGGTCGTTGCGCTCCAGGTCCACCAGCATGGCGTGCTCGGCGCGCTCCTTCTCGTTCGTGCGCAGCTCGTGGACGAAGCGCGCTTCCTCTTCGGGCGTGCCCCGGCGGCGCGTACCGGCGATGGGCCGCGTGGTGGCTCGGCCGTTCTCCACGCGCACCAGCCGCTCCGGTGAGGCGCTGACGACGTGGAAGCCGTCACCTTCGAGATAGCTGGCGAAGTGGACGGGGTTGATGGCGGACAGCGTCTCGTAGAGCGCGAGCGGCTCGCCGGGAAAGGCCACCTCCAGTCGCTGGGAGAGATTGACCTGATACGTGTCACCGGCGCGGATGTACTCGCGCACGCGCTCGACCGCGTCCAGGTATGCCTCCTGGGTGAAGTTGGAGCGGTACGCAGCGGAGGGCCCATCCATCGCGGGTGGCGCGGGTGGCGCCGTGGGCGTGGCGGCGCGGACGTGGGCCTCCAGCGCGTCCAGCCTGTGCTCACAGTCCTCCCAGTCCGAGCCCGTGGCCACCGCGAGCAGCTGTCCCTCGTGGTGGTCCACCGTCAGGAAGGTGTCGATGAACGACAGTGAGATTTCGGGTAGGTGCAGGTCGTCCCGTGGGTGCCGAGGCAGGGATTCGAAAGAGTGCGCGGCCTCGTAGCCGAAGAAGCCCACCGCGCCGCCGCAGAAGAGCGGCATTCCGGGATGACGCACGCCACGCCATCGGCGCAGCAGCGAGCGCAGCACCTCCAGCGGCGCGCCCTGCTGGAGCGCGCCATCAATGAAGCACTGTCCCTCTTTCGCGGTGAAGCGCAGGAAGGGCTTCGCGCCGAGGAAGGAATACCGCCCCTCGGCGCTGACCCGGGTGCTCTCCAGCAGGAACCGGCCTTCCGCTGGGAGGGCTCGCAGGAGGTCCACGGGACGCAGCGCCCCGAGCGGGAGCCGCCGCACCACGGGCACCTGGTTGTAGCCCTGGGCCACGAACGCCTCGAAGGACGTCCGGTCCGGGAAGCGCGTGGGCGAGGGCGAGGGCGGGCGGCTCATGTCGAGGCGCTTGATACCAGGAACCGCGACGGCCGCCGCCTGGAAGGCGCGTTCCGTCCAGTCCGCCGCGTCTGTGGGGGCCCTGGGCGGGGCGTCGCGGTGGAATGAACGTTCCGTCCAGGCCGCCGCGGCTGTGGGGCTTCCCTGAGTGGGGGGCGCGGTGGAATGAACGTTCCGTCCACGCTGCTTCGCCCGGGAGCGCCTCCTGTCGGAAGTGCGGTCAGCGTGAGCCGCGTTCCAGGGTGCGGCGTGCCTCCCTGAGGATTTCGTCCTCGGAGAGTTGGTCGGTGCGAATCGCGGAGCGGTCAGCCTTCAGTTGCTGGACCTTCCCCTCTCTCAAGACGTGGAACTGGCCCTGCTTCTGGCCGGGGAGGCGGGTTTCTGCGTCAATCCGGGCCTCGGTGAACATGGGCTTGAGCTTCTTCAGGGCGTTGTCTTCCTTCACCCCGCCGACGAACCAGGAGCGCACGTTCTCCCGGCACTTGTAGTCCAGGTCCCCAGGACTCTGCGTGGCCAGCATGACGCCCACGCCGGCTGAGCGCGCGCGCTTGAGCAGGTTCTCCATCGGCTGTTTTGTCGCGGGCTTGCTCGTCGCGGGCAGGTACATGTCTGCTTCGTCGAAGAGCAGCACGGCCTGGAGCTTGGACGCGGGGTGTTGGCTGGTCCAGCGGTTCGTCTCCAACAGGAGCTGCGCCACCCAGAATAGGATGCGGTTGTTATCTCCCAGGTACTTGGTGCTGATGATGCTCAGCCGCGTCTTGCCCGGCGTGCTCGCTGCTCCGAGCCCAAGCAGGTCACTGATATCCAGCCGCTCTCCACCAGTTGCCAGCAGCGGGCGGAGGTCGAGCCGGAGCACTTCGAGGTCCTGGGCGAGCTTGGCGAACGTCTTGGTCGGCAGGCCCCCTGTTTCCTGCCGGAGTGACTCGTCCTGCTCCGCGACGAACTTCTGGACCATGTCCAGGGTCAGCTCGTTGCCGGCGGGCCGCTGGACCAACAGGCGCAAGGCTTGCGTGAGCAGCGCCCTGGCCGCTCTGTCGTTGGGACTGGTCTTGTATTCGAGCATGCCCGCGATGGCATCCGCGGCCTGCTGCACGCCCTGCTCACGCTCTTCCGGTGACAGGCTTTCGAGGCCGCGTGGAATCACGGGAATGGCCAGCGGCCGCCCGTCGGAGCGGCCCGGCGTGTAGAGGGCGACTTCGACGCGCTCACGCAGCAGGCGGCGCCGCTCGATGAGGACGGGATCATCCAGGTGTCCTTCCCAGGAGAGGTCTCGCGCGTACGCGGCGAGGTCTCCCTTCCGGTCGACGAGGATGGCGGGCACGCCTCGGAGGAGCAGTTGCTCCAGGACGTTGAGCGCCAGCGTCGTCTTTCCGCTCCCCGTGGTGCCCAGGAAGGCGCTGTGCCGGGTCAGCTCGGAGGGGTCCACCGTCACGACCTGGCTGAACACGCCTTCCGAGGAGCCAATCCGCAGCGGCCCCGTGAGGGTTTCCGAGGGACGTGGGGAGGGAGGGCTCTCGTTGCCCCTGAAGCCGATGGGGGGCTTCACGCCGTGAGGCGGTGTCACGCCCTGGAGCGGGTTGTCCGAAAGGGGTTCGGCCCGGCCTTGCCTGGCCCCCTGGGAGACGACGGGCTCGCGGGGTGAGCGCGCGTCTCTCGCCTCCAGTGCGCTCGTGTCGGCACGGGCAGGAAGGGCGGACTTCACTCCCGCGCGGACGTCGGCCGGGACCGGCGTTCCATCCGACAACGTCGGTGCGCTGATGAATAGCTCCGTCTGTGCCTTGGTGGCGGTGCTCCGGGCTCCGACATTGGCCGTCGGGACACCCGTTCCGCCCTTGGGCGTGGCCTTGGACGTCTTCGGCCCGGAGGACGGGGGCGTGGTGTCCGGCTTCTCCAGCCCCAGGATGTCGCCCACGGACTTGAGCCGGGTGATGGGGCGGGCCGTCCGGCTCCACTCCACGAGGGCGGCTTCACTCGCATGTCGCTCACGGAAGGTGCGCAGGGCCATGAGGTCCCGAAGCTCCGTGTCGCCGACGACGACCCGGCGTCCGCCCTTGCGGAGAAGTGCGCCCAGTTGCTCGGCGACCATCCCCCCGGGCCTGGACGAAGGAAAGTCGGTGGTCCGCACAATGACAGGCGTCTTTCCCACCGCCTTCTTGATGGCTTCGGTCATCTGTTTGCCGAGGCCCCCTCCCCGTGGATCCTTCTCACACAGCGCGACGAGGAGCTTGCTCCCCTCCGGGTGGACCTGGACGTCCAGCATCTCCTTGTCCTTGGGCTTGACGTCGAAGCGCTTCGCGTCCCCGAACTCCTTGCCTCCGGCTTCAATGGCCCAGGCCAGCAGCTCCGCGACATCGGCGGGCTCCTCGGGCGGGTCGATTCGCAGGGTGGCGCGGAAGTCCGTCCACAGTTGGTCCATGTCCGGCTTGGAGGCAAGGGACTGCTCCTCCTTGGGCTTTGCTTGGCCCTGTCCCTGGGGGCGTTGCAGCGGGAAGCTGGCGGGCAGCTCGCCGTCCTGGATGGCCCGGTCGCGGTAGCGGCGGCACTCATTCAGGACGTCACGGGCGCGGTGTCCCCCGAGCACGTCGAAGCCGGCCGCCGGAATGGGCCAGGTCGGGTCCGATGGGGAAGTCGTGAACCCTCGCTGTTCGAACAGGGCTTGCAGCCGCCGCGCCGCGAGGTCCCTGGCCGTGTCCGCCGTCACCGTCTGCTCCAGCGTCACGGGCTCGGGGTCGTTCTCGATGCGGTCGACGATGCCCTGGTTGAGCAGGGGCTTCATCTTCGCCCAATAGTCGGAGAGGCAGCAGAAGACCACGACCGCGCGAGGCACCTTGCTCGCGATGGCCGCGAGGCTGTTCATCGCGCGCCGGAAGGAGTTCTCCATCTGCGGGCGCTGTTCGAAGTCGCTGACGTCCTCGACCTGGTCCACGCACAGCACGAGCGCCTGGCCCAGGCTCCCCATCAGCCGTCCCAGGTGCTCCACCATCCGCGCTGGTGCATCGTCGGCGGTCCGGGGGATGAGGTTGCCGATGACGCGCTGGTCCGCCTCGGACAGCTCCTCGCAGCGCAGCCAGTGGAAGATGCGGCGGTTGAGCCGGGGGTCTCTGCGATGCAGATAGATGAGCGCGCGCAGCAGGTCGACTTCCACTTCCCGGAAGCGAGCGTCCAGCAGCAGCTCGTCCGCCACGGCCCGGATGGTGCCGTGCAGCTCTTCATCCTCCAGAATCTTCTCGTCCTGCAGGTGCAGCGCGAACGCGCTGGTGCACTGGGCCATGAGCGCGTCCGACAGGTGCATCAGCCCGCTGTCGTCATCGTCTCCCGCCTGGTCGAACGGCTTGTCCAGGGAGTCGATGAGGTTGGACAGGATGTAGCGGTCGTACTGCGTCGCATCGACGGTCATCGGCATGTAGCCGACGAAGCCCATGCGCTGACCATGCGCGAGGTTGCGGAAGGCGCGCACCAGGTGCGTCTTGCCGCTGCCTGACTCTCCGAGCAGGAGCAGCAGCTTGCCGGCGCCCGGAGGCGAGTCCGAGGAGGCCTTGTCGAGCAGTCGCTTGAAGACGCGGCGAGCCGGCGCGTTGAGGGCCTCCACGTCGAACGGGTCCGCCTGCCAGATGTGCTGGCCCTGTTCGACGCTGGTGAAGACCTCGCGGGAATCGTCGAGGAAGATATCGAGACGGGGGTCGTTGGCCACGGGGCGCTCCTGGGTTCGGGCTAGACGACAACGAAGTGGAAGCTGGCGCCGAAGGACCGGACCTCGGACTCGGCCACGTCTTTGGGGTCCATGGCGGACACGAGGTCCGCGCGCGTCAGTGACAATTGGCGGGTGCGGTTGGCCTCCAGGAGCGCCGCGTCGAAGGCCTCGCGGGTGCTCCACTCTGGCTGGAGGGCCTTCCATACGTGGGAGATGAAGACCTTGTTCGCGCCGAAGCGGCCCGTGGGGAGGGCTCGGGCGACGGACAGGACACGCTCCGCGAAGGCGGACGGGGAGGGCGGGGCGTCCGTCTTCGCGTCGCCCCTCTCGTCGCTGAGGCGTGGGACCTCGGTTTCCTCAGGCGCAGCGCCCTGTGTGGCAGCGCCTGCCCCGGACGACGTCGAGGCCGGTGCCGGGGGCGTTGCCGCCGAACGCGTCGCCTGGGGATGGGGTGCCGGTTCCACCGGCGGCGTTGACGCACGCGCCGCGCCCTTTTTCTCGGAGGCGCCGTCCTCCCGCGCGACAGCCCACCGGCGCATCAGCGACAGGCGCACGGCCTCCGCATCCACGCGGGGGGCGCCCGCCGCGCGGGCCGCGAGCTGCTCCACGCCCTTGCGCGGGTCCGTCGTCTTCGCGTCCAACAGCTGCCCGAGCAGGTGGGCCTGCACCGCGCGCAGGGTGAAGGGCCGGTCCGTCTCGACGCCGAGCTGCCGCCACAACAGCCGGTCCCGCGTCTGCGCCAGGGTGAGGGTGTCCTCGGTGTCCAGCCCATGTTGGCGCTGAAGCGCGGCGGCGCGCACGCCGTCGGCATCCTTCATCCGCGCCACCACCGCCTTCGATGGCGGCAAATCCAAGCTGCGCGCCACCAGGTGCGTGGCCTTCAGCTTCTTCCACGTCAGGCCGCGCGGCGGCTGCTCCAACTGGAGGAAGCGCAGCACCTCCGTCCGGCCCGTGGGCGTCAGCTCCAAGCTGCTGCGCCCGCGCGCCGCCACCGTCCCGCCGCCCAGCAGCGCCTCCAGGAGCGTTTCGAAGCGGAGCTTCCATTCCGCGCGGCTGAGCTGATGCTCCACGAAGGGCCGGAGCGCGTCCTCCAACTCCCTCCGCGTGCCGAGTCGCTCACTGCCGCGCGTCATGAGCCAGGACAACGCAATGCCTGACAGCCGGTGGTCAGCGCTTCCCATTCGATGCTTCCTTCCCGGTGAGCTCACCCCTGCGGGTGGCAATCAACGTGTCGAGGGTTTCAAGAATCTCTTCCAGGCGCGTCACCACGTCGTCCGCGAGGAAGCGGACCACCCAGTAGCCCGAGCACTGGAGCGCGACGTCCTTGCGCCGGTCCCGGCGGAAGCCGTCGGGGCTGCGGAAGTGGAAGTAGCCGTCGATCTCCACGGCCAGGTTCAGCTCCGTGCAGAGCAGGTCCACCTCCAGCCTCCGGCCACCTCCGACCGGGGCCACGTGGCCATTGAGGACGAAGAGCCCCCGCGTGGAGGCATGGTCCTGGAGCCGGGCGTGCAGGAACTTCTCCGCCTCGCTCCGGGCGCGGCCATTGGCGTCCCGGTAGGCCGAGGCGATGGTGCGCGCCGCCGATTCGTAGAGCGCGACGACCTGTTCGGACGAGCCTTCCTGCCGCAGCCGGGCGCGCGTGGAGGCCACCGCGGCCTCAGGGAGCTCGCGGGTATCCTCGTCGAGCTCCGGCTCGGCCAGGTCCAGCCGGCCCTCCCGCAGCATGGCGAGGATGTGGGACTCCTCCCGCCGGAGGTGCTCGGCGAGGACGTCCGCGGCGAGCACGCAGCCCGTTGTGAGCGCGGGGGCCGCGGTGCACAGAGCCGCGGCGGTGCGAAGCGCCCGGAAGTCAGCGGGGCCCGTCCGCACGCGCAGGGCCGGCGTGCTTCCGGCGGGGACCAGTGACATCAGCGCCTGAAGGGCTGGCAGCGGCGCGCGCGCGATGGCTTGGCTCACCGCGTCTGGAGTCACACCGGACGGCGGCGGGTCTGGGCTCTCCAGGAGGGCCCGGCACAGCTCCCAGGTGGCGGACTGTCCCTGCGGGGGCGTCAGGCCGTCCATCAACACGCGCCGCTGGTGCGCTGTCTTGCCTGGGAACTGGAGCGTCCGTGCCTGGTTCGGGGGCTGGGCGCGGACGACGAACGCCTCCGCGTCACCCAGCAGGTCCCTTTCCCTGGCGAGCGCCGCCGCCCAGGCGGAGACGACGGCGCGCACGTCATCCCCATCCACGATGACGACACTCAGGCCCCGGCGCTGAATCCACTCCGTCCAGACGGTCAGCGCCCGCTCCGGCGGCCCGACGAGCGTGCTCAGCGTCGCAATGCCTTGCGCGCGTCTGCGGGCATGCCGGTCCAGTGAAGCGAGAAGCGCTGCATCCAGTGGTGGCTGCAAGCCATTTCCCCCGAGGTCGCGTGATGGTCTGCCATCGCGGAGGGTTGGAAGCCTGCTCCTCTCATGGACTTCGATGCAACCCCCGGGGGAGGTATGGACAGCTGAGAGTGATTGTGCTCGGGCGAGTCAGACATTACATCCCGAGGTCTTCCGGACACCGTGCTTGCAATGTCTGTCGTCCGTGCAACGGCTCACGCCTCTTCCACGCCCAGCGCCGCGCGCAGCTCGGGCATCCGGGCCAGGGGCACCGCGCCGAAGACGAAGCGGTCCGGCCGCACCACGGCCACGTCCGCGCCGTGCTCCCGGAACCACTCGGACAGCCTGCCGGTGTGGTCCTCCACGCTGTCGTCGCCCAGCCCCGGGACCCCCGCGGAGCGCACGGTGACGGCGCGGGCCCCCAGGGACTCGGCCAGCTCACGGGCCACCTCCGTCCCCGGGCTGCCGCCCCGGCTCAGCACGGCGAAGCCCGGGCCCAGGCTGTCATCCAACAGGTGCTCCTCACCGGACGCGCGCCGCACGAGAGGCTGGGGCAGGTAGCTGCCCTCCGCGGCCCTCCGGCTCGAGCGGCGGCCGCCCAGCATCCAGCCTTCCTCGATGGCGGGCGCCGGCTTGAAGCGGAAGCCCTCCACGAAGCGGCGCGCGGCTGGAACGGCCTGGAGGCCCCGGAGCACGGTGTCCCGAACCCAGGCCAAGGGCGTGCTGCGCGCGGTGAACACGGCGCCCAACCTCGCGGTGGCCTCGAGCAAGGCGCGCACGTGCGGACGGCGCTCCACGGCGTAGGTGTCCAGCAGCGCCTCGGGGGCGCGGCCCTGGAGGACCCACGCCAGCTTCCACGTGAGGTTCGCCGCGTCGCGCAGTCCGGACACCAGGCCCTGACCCATGAAGGGCGGCAGCAGGTGGGCCGCGTCTCCCGCCAGGAAGGTGCGGCCCACGCGCCAGCGCTGCGCCACCACCGAATGGAAGCTGTAGAGCTGCGCGCGCTCCACCGTCACTCGGTCCGGATTCACATACGGCCCAATCAAGCGGCGAACCGTGCCGGGCTGCGTCATCTCCTCGCCTGTCTCGCCCAGGCGCAGGCGAAACTCCCAGCGGAACCGCCCCAGGGGGCCGCGCCCGACGAAGCCGGGGCGGGCCGGGTCGCAGACGACGTGACACTCCGGAGGCGCGTCCTCCTCCGCCACGGTGCCGGAGATGGCAATCCACGGCTCCTGCTCGCCGCGGCCCTCCATGGGGATGCCCAGCAGCGCGCGCACCGTGCTCCGCCCCCCGTCACAGGCCACCAGGTAGCGGGCGCGCACCCCGTGGCGGACACCGGACGTGCGGTAGCGCACGGTGACGCCCGCGCCGTCCTGTTCCAGTGACTCCACCTCGGTGCCCGTGCGCAGCTCGGCGGCGGGGAAGCGGGAGAGGCCCTCGCGCAGCGCCTTCTCCAGGAGCGGCTGGTGGAAGAACCAGATGGGCGCGTGGCCGTAGCCGAAGTCCACCTGGCCCAGCTGGACCTGGGCAATGGGTTGGCCGCCCACGCCGGTGAAGGTGACCTGCCGGCCCTGACGCAGGTCCGGCTTCAGCGCGTCGAGCAGGCCCGCGGCCTGGTAGATGCGCAGGGCCTCGTCGTCACAGGAGAAGGCCCGGGGTTGGCCATGCGGCGCGGCCTCCCGTTCGAGGACGAGCACGCGCACGCCCTGGAGTCCCAGGAGATTGGCGGTGAGCATGCCCACCGGCCCGCCTCCCGCGATGACCACATCCACTTCCTCGATGTCGGCCGACATTGACTTCCCCCCGGAAGCAGGTCCGCTGCGGGGAGCAGTCTAACGTCCCTGGCTCCCCGCGGGGAGGATGGGCGCGGCTTCGCGGTAGATGCGCAGCGAGTCCGCCACGCTGTGGCGGTATTCGAAGCCCGTGGCGTCCAGGAAGCGGCGGTTGTCCACGACGATGGGGAAGCGCAGGTGGTCCAGCGCGCCCACCGACAGGCGGGGGAGGCCCGCCCGGCCCAGCAGCAGCGACAGGAGCGGCGCGGGCAATGGCACCGCGGTGCGCCCTGTCTCCCGGACGATGACGGACAGCGGAATCGGCGGAGGGCCCGCCACGTTGAAGAGGCCCCGGGCCTGCTTCTCCAGCGCCAGCGTCAACGCCGTCACCACGTCTTCCTCCTGGAGGACGTGGAACAGCGGGTCGTACCCGAGCACCAGCGGCACGCGCCGGCCCTTGAGGAAGGAGGACAGCGTGCCGGTGCCGGGAGCTCCCAGTGTGTAGGGCAGCCGCAGCACGGCCGTCGTTATCTTCGGCAGGCGCCACAGCGCGGTGGCCGCGTACAGGTCGGCGGCCACCAGGTCCGCCAGCTCCGGGATGGCCTCCAGCGCGCGGGGCGGCTCGTCCTCGGAGTGGTACAGCGGCGAGTCCGGCGCCGCGCCGTAGAAGGTGTGCCGTCCCACGAAGAGGAGCTGCTTCACGCCGTGGGCCGCGCAGTGGTCGAACACCGCCTTGGTGCCGTCCAGGTTGATGCGCCCGCGCTCCTTGCCCGGCACCGTGAACGCGGTGACGGTGGCCATGTGCACCACCGCTTCGGGACGCCAGCGGCGGAAGACGTCCTCCGCGGCGCGCTTGCGCACGTCGCCCCGGTAGACCTGGATGCCGGCCTCGTTGGCCTCGGCCCAGGGCCGGGTGTCGATGCCCGCCACCTGATGCCCCCGCGCGTGCAGGTGCAGCGCGAGCTGGCGGGCAATGCCTCCGGAGATGCCTGGAATCAGCACCCTCATGGCAGCAGGTTCCTTCCCGCCCGCCGGCTGTGCCGCTGCGCGCGGCCGCGCTCGATGAGCCCCGCGATGCGCTGCTTCACCTTCGCCACATAGCCCTCGATGACGTGGTCCTCCTCGTCCCCCGTCCCGTGGAACATGAGCGGCTCGCCGTAATGGATGTCCAGCTGCACCGGCAGGGGCAGCGGCAACAGGTACGGCGTCAGCGGGATATAGGGCACGCCGAGCAGCTTCCCCAGCGTGTACGCGTTGAACACGGTGGGGACGGCCGAGCCCCCGCCCAGGAACGCGAAGGGGATGATGGGCGAGCGCGTCTGCAGCGCCAGGCGGACGAAGCCGGTGCCGAAGTCCACCAGCGAGTAGCGCTCGTTGAAGAGCTTGGCCGTGCCGCGCGCGCCCTCGGGGAAGATCATCAGCAGCCGGTCATCCTCCAACAGTCGCTTCGCGTGCTCGGGCAGCCCGATGAACTGCCCGGTGCGGCTGGCCCACAGCGAGGACACGGGGAAGTTGTGGAGGAAGCGCTCCACCATGCCCTGCGCCAGCCGGGGCGGGTCCATCTCCAGCATGGTGGACGTCAGCACCATGGCGCCGTCCACCGCCACGCCGCCGGAGTGGTTGCCCACCAGCATTCCGCGGCCCCGCGGGGGGATGTGCTCCACCCCGTAGCAGCGCACGCGGAAGTAGTACCGGTAGATGGCGCCAAAGACGCGCAGCGCATGTCGCACGTGAGACTTGGAGATGCCGTACGGGTCGACGCCGTATTCGTTGAACGGCAGTTCCAGCCGGTCCACCCGGGCTTCCAATGAGTCGGTCAGGGCCACGGGGGCACCGTAGCACCCCGGCGCGCCCGGCCCCGCCGCTTTCCACCACGGGTTCGTTGGGTACCCGCCGGGTGTTGAGCGATACTCGCCCGCGCTCCCCCCAGCCCCCAATCCAGGAGCGCTGCTTCGTGTCACAGCCCGTTCCCGCGCCGTCCCCCGCCTTCGTTCAGCAGCTCAACTTCCACGCGCGAGACGCCAGCAACGAGGCGTCGGCGCTCCAGGCCGCCTTCGCGCTGGGCCTCTTCGGCCACCTCCCGGAGACGGGCTCGGGCGAGCCGGTGTCCCTGGAGGCGCTCGCGGAGCGGGTGAGCGGCACCTGGCGAGGGACGCGCTCCGTCGTCGAGCCGCTGGTCGCGCTCGGCTTCGTCCATCTGGAGGACGGGCGGGGGTATTCGCTGCCCGCGTCGACCGCGGCCTTCCTCCGGGATGAGGCGTTCACCGCGGACCTGCGAGAGGCGCGGCGCTGGTGGCATCCACTGGCGCTGCTGCCTCAGGCCGTGCGTGGGGGCGGCCCCGTGGCGTGGGGCGGGGAGACGTGGGACGTGCTCGGGTGGTACCGCGCGCTGTTCCTGTCGCCCGCGCCGTCCACCCCGAGCGCCGAGGCTCGGGACTTCCATGACCGCTTCGCCCGCAACCCCGCGCGCACGCTGGCGCTGGTGACGGCCGCGGAGCTGGACGTGCTGGCGAAGCTGGTGCGCGGGCCCGTGCCGCTGGACGTGCTGGCGCGGGACGTGGGCGCTTCGGCGGAGGCGCTGGAGGTGTTGCTGGGCGCGCTGGCGGCGATGGGCATCGCCCAGGCACGGGAGTCAGGCTGGGGCTTCACGGAGGCCGCGGGCCGGGCGCTGGACGCCCAGAGCCTGCCGTACTTCCAGCGGGCGCTGCCGGCGACCATGGCCTACTGGGAGGCGCTGGGGCACCTGGACGAGGCGGTGCGCGAGCAGCGCTTCCGGTTGGACCTGCGGGACGCGGAGACGGCGCGGCGCATCTACCAGGAGAACGCCTCGCGCATCTCCAGCATCTTCGCCTCGCACCTGCGGCTGAGCCGACAGGCCGCGACGCGGGTGCGGTCGATGCGGCCGTTGGCGCAGGCGCGCGTGTTGGACGTGGGCACGGGCTCGGGCGTGTGGGGCGCGGCCTTCGGCTTGGCGGACCCCACCACGCACGTCACCTACCTGGATTCGCCGCACGTGCTGGACGCGGTGCGCCCCCACCTGGCGAAGCTGAAGCTGGAGGCCCGTTCCGAGCTGTGGGCGGGGGACTGCCTGTCGGTGGACTACGGCGAGTCCCGCTACGACGTCATCCTGCTGCCGCAAATCATCCCCGCGCTGCCGCCCTCGGAGCTCCCGGGCTTCTTCGCGCGGCTGGCCCGGGCGCTGCGGCCCGGCGGGCTGCTGCTCATCTCCGGCTACCTGCTGACGGACCGGCGAGACGGCCCGCTGGACGCGCTCTACTTCGCGCTGCGCCGGTACGTGACGAACGAGGGAGACGTGCTGTCGCTGCCGGAGTTCCGCGCGCTGCTGTCGCCCGTGGGCCTCACCGACGCCCGCGGCTTCGACATGCCCATCCAGCAGGTCGTCATCGCCCACCGGGGCGACGTCGCGTGGCCGGAGCCCGCGGCGTCGCGTTGAGCCGCCGCGTCAGGCCGCGCTCTTCCGAGGACTGGCCGGAGCCGGCGCCAGCGTCGTGGGCAGTGGCACGCCAGGGCGCGCGGCCAGCACCAGCTCCTGGGTGGGCAGGGGAATGCACACGCTGGAGGACAGCCCCACGTCCGCCAGGAGCTGGCCGTACTCCGACGCGGACAGCAGGTCCCCCTCATTGGTCATGAAGCGGCGCAGGCCGAAGTAGAGGTGGTCCAACGGGCCATCTCGGCGCTCGTCGAGGACATACTCCGCGATGACGAGGACGCCGCCGGGCCGCAGGGCGCGCGCCACGCGGGCGAACATGCCGGGGAGGTCCTCGGGCCGCAGCACGTTGAGCACCTGCGGGAGGATGATGAGGTCGAAGTCCGCCTCGCCGAAGTCCTGGGTGAAGAGGTTGCCCGGCCAGAAGCGCGCGCGGTCCAACACCTTCAGCGCCTCCACGTTGCGGCGCACCTGCTCCAGCACCACCGCCTGGTCGAAGTACGTGACGTGCGTGGCGGGCGTGGCACGCGCGAAGGCCGCGCCCCACACGCCCGAGCCGGTGCCGATGTCCAGCACCTGGGCGCCTTCCAGGGCGCGGGCCTGCGCCACCGTGGCGGCGGCGCGCCGGCTGAGGTGGAAGTGCGAGGCGAACACCGCCGTAATCTGGCTCGAGTTGTCCGCGTAGAAGCGCTGGCTCACCTCCGGGTCCTTCAGGTCCAGGATGAAGCGCTCCTCGCGCACCGTCTCTTCCAAGCGGCCCAGGGCCTCCCAGTACCGCTCGGACACGGACAGCGAGCGCAGCAGGTAGGGCAGGGCCTTGCCGTCCAAAAGCTGCCGGGCCTCGTCCGTCAGCCGCCACGCCGCGCCCTCCCGCTGGGCGATGCCGAGCTGCTCCAGCAAGGCGACGAGCAGCGACAGGCCCTCGCCGCCGAGCCCCGTGGCGGCGCCCAGCGTCTGCTCGGTGGGGTCCTGCGATGACAGGGCCTCCAGCAACCCCAGCCGGCCCGCGGCCAGCAGCACCTGCATGCGGAGGGCGCTGCGCGCGTAGCGGTCGAAGAAGTCCTCGGCGTCCGGTGAGGGCCCCGGTTCGGCCGGCGTGAGGAACAGCGCGCGGTAATGGCCAAGCACGTCCCAGCTCGCGCCACCGTGCGCCACCGGCCCGCCTTGCTTCACCGCCTGGGCCAAGAGCTCCCCGGCGGTCCACCACGGACGCTGGGCTTCCAGCCGTCGCCGGAAGTCCGCGTCGCGCAGGAACGTCGCGACGGTGGGGGTGAGCGCCAGCTCGCGCGCGTCATCGAGGTGCACGAAACCCAGGCAGACGAGCAACTCCGTCAGGGCCCGGGTTCCCCGGTGCGTGCATTGGATTCGACGTGCCAGCTCCGCCATCGACACGGGCGGGCCGTCCCCCTTTACCGGCAGTGCGTCGAAGAGTCCCAGTGACAGTGCGGTGCGCAGCAGGGCCGACTCGTTCGAGGCATTGCGCGCCCAGAAGTGGAGGGACTGCGCCAGGGTGCGACGGTCGACGACCATTGATACCTCGTCCGGGGGGGATTTCAGCTTCGCCCTTCACTGTCCCGGGGCGCAACCCCGGGGCGGCGGGCCCTGCGCTACGATGACGCCCATGGCTCCTCGAACGACTCCGGTGGAAGCGGCCCTTCACCTCCTGCGCGAGGATGCGCGCGTCCAGGACGTCCACGTGGGGGAGTCCTCTGGGGTCGCGACGGCCTGGGTGGTGCCTCGTCGCGCGGTGCAGGCCGCGGCCCTGGAGTCGCTGCTGCGCGAGCACCTGGGAGACGCCGCTCCCGCCGTTGCGCTGGTGGACGTGCTGCCGCTCCAGGACACGGGGACGCCGGATGAGGCGCGGCTCGCGCGGTGGACGCCCTCCGTGCGCCAGCACCTGGAGTCACGGCTGCGCGCCGCTGGCCGGGTGGTGGCCGTGCTGGCCGGGCCCCGCGTGCGGGAGGAGCGCTACACACCCTTGGATGAGCTCCTGCCCGGGCCGCTGATGCCTCGGCTGGACGAGACGTCGGGCGCTGCGTCCCAGACGTCTTCCGTGGATGAGGCCGACCTGGAGAACGCTCCGCCCGCGCTGCTGGATGGCGGCCCGCCGTGCCGGCCGGAGGGAGCGCCTCGCCTGCTCGGAGAGATGCTCCGGCGGGCCGTGGCGCTGCATCCGGAGAAGACGCTGACGTTCATCGACGTGGAGGGCCGGCGCGAGGTGCTGCGCTTCGATGCGCTCTGGCGCGAGGCGCTGCGGCTGTGCGGCGGCTTGCAAGCACGCGGGCTGAAGGCGGGGGACCGCGCCGTCCTGGTGTTGGAGCGCCCGGGCGAGGTCATCCGGGCCTTCTGGGCGTGCACGCTCGCCGGCGTGGTGCCGTCGCTGCTGGCCTGGCCCGCGTCGTTCGAGCGCGCGCATCCCACGATGGCGCGCGTGCTGTCGGTGGCGCAGCGCCTGGGCGGGCCGTGGGTCCTCGCGGGGCCCGCCGCCGTCGGCACCCTGGAAGCCGCGGGACTTCGGGTGGCCACGCTCGCCGCGCTGGACACGGGGGCGGAGGGGCAGCCCGCCGCCGTGCCCGAGGGCGCCGCCGCGCTGATGTCATTCACCTCCGGCAGCACCGGCCTGCCCAAGGGCGTGGTGCTCACGCACGACAACCTGCTGGACATGTGCGACGCGATGATGGCGGGCGGCTGGTACACGCCCCAGGACGTGGGCGTGAGCTGGATGCCGCTGGACCACGTCGCGGGCATCACCTATTCGCACCTGCTCTGCCTGCGGGCGGGCACGTCACATGCGCTGGTGTCCCGCGATTATGTCCTGGCGGACGTGCTGCGGTGGATGGACCTGCTCTCCGAGCTGAAGGGCACCCATGGGTGGGCGCCCAACTTCGCGTTCGGACTGGTGGCGGACCGGCTGGAGCGAGGCGAGCGCCGCGGCTGGACCTTGTCGCACGTGCGGGTGCTGAGCTGCGCGGGCGAGCCGCTCGTCGCGCGGACGCTTCAGCGCTTCACGGAGGCGCTGGCGGGTGACGGGCTCCGGCGGGACGTGGTGTGCCCGGGCTGGGGCATGGCGGAGACCACCTCCTTCTTCACCAACACCCGGGGCGTCCGGACGCATGACGGTCAGTCCGCGGTGGAGCTGGGGCCGCCACCCGCGGGCTCGGCGCTGCGCATCGTGGATGACGCGGACCAGGTGGTGCCACAGGGCCGCGTGGGGCAGCTCCAGGTGCGGGGCGCGTCGGTGCTGGCGGGCTACCTGGATGACCCGGAGCTCAATGCCCGCTCCTTCACCGCCGACGGGTGGTTTCGCACGGGGGACCTCGCCTGGGTGCGCGACGGGCAGATGGCCATCACCGGACGCGAGAAGGAGGTGCTCATCCTCCACGGCAACAACGTTTATCCGCAGGAGATAGAGACGGTGGTGGAGGAGGTGCCGGGCGTGCTGCCCACGTACTCCGTGGCATGCGCCACGCGCGCGGGCGGCGCGCAGACGGATGAAATCGTCGTCTTCTTCGTCCCCGCGCCAGACGCGCCGCCGCTGGGCGAACTGCTGCGCGCCATCCGCGAGGCCGTGGGACGGCGGCTGGGCTTGCAGGTGGCGTGGCTGGTGCCGCTCGCCCGGCAGCAGGTGCCTCGCACGGAGCTGGGCAAGCGCGGGCGCACCGAGCTGCGCCGGCGCTTCGAGGCCGGGGAGCTGGCCGAGGAGCGCCGCGTGGCGGAGCGGCTGCTGGGGGGCCGCTTCACGTTGCCCCCGTGCCTGGCCGTGCCACGCTGGCGGCAGCGGCAGCCCGGCGCTGGCGTGGCGGAGGCGGGGGCCGTGCTCGTCGTGGGCGACGCCTCCTGGGCCGAGGCGCTGCGCGCGCGGATGGCGCCTCGGGAGGTGCTGCACGCGGAGGTGGGGGATGGCTCCGCGTTGTCGCGGCACCTGTCCTCCGCCGAGCGCCGGGTGAGCGAAGTCGTCTACGTGGCAGCGCCGACCACGGGCGCGTCTTCGCGGGACACGCTCGCGCGCGCGGTGGCGCCCCTGTTGGCGCTGGCTCAATCCCTGGCGCCGCTCGTGGAGGCCGCGCCCTGCCGGCTGCGCGTCGTCGTGCCTCAGGCGGGGGCCTCGCTCGAGACCGGGGCGGCGGCCCACCTGCTGCCGGGGTTGCTCCGCGCGGCGGAGGCGGAGGTGCCCGGTCTGGAGACCTCGGTCCTGTGGGTTCCCCAAGAGCGCCCGGCCGCGGTGGACTGCGTGGCCACCGAGCTTGGGCAGCCGCGCCCCGCGTTCGAGCTGGCCTGGCGGGAGGGCCGCCGCTGGGAGCGTGGCTACGTGGCCTGGACGCCGTCCCCAACCCCTGCGCCGGTGCGCCTGAAAGAGGCGGGCTTCTACGTGGTGACGGGGGCGCTGGGCGGGCT
>NZ_JABXEP010000096.1:0-31656 GCF_013372605.1 Myxococcus sp. AM009 | reverse complement strand
GCCCATGCCCCCGCGCAAAGTGAAGCCGAAGAAGGCCCCGGTCCCGCCCGGGCCCAAGGCACCCGACCGTCCCGAGCGGGCCCCGCGGCGAGGGCCTCCGGAGAAGACGGTCGTCGTCCTGTCCCGCAAGCGCGCGCTGTACTCCACGCGGCGGCTGGTGGCCGCCATCCGCGCGCGGGGCCACCGCCCGCTGGTGCTGGACACGCTGCGTTGCTGCCTGCTGCTCGCGCAAGACGCACCGCGCATGACGTACCGCGGCGTGGAGGTGCGTGGCGTGGACGTGGTGGTGCCGCGCATCGGCGCGTCCATCACCGCCTATGGCCTGGCGGTGGTGAACCACTTCGAGCTGATGGGCGTGCCCGTCCTCAACCCGGCCACGTCCATCGCGCGCAGCCGCGACAAGCTGCGCGCGCTGCAGTTCCTGTCGCGCTCCGGGCTGGACATCCCCCGCACCGTCATGGCGCACGACCGCAGCAACGTGCGCCGGCTGGTGGAGGAGGTCAACGGGCTGCCCGTCATCATCAAGCTCATCAAGGGGACCCAGGGCGTGGGCGTGATGATTGCGCACACGCTGTCGGAGGTGCAGACCATCCTCGACACCTTCTGGGACCTGGGACAGGAAATCGTGCTCCAGGAGTTCGTCGCGGAGAGCGAGGGACGGGACGTGCGGGCCCTCGTCGTGGGAGACCGCGTGGTGGGCGCCATGCGGCGCAAGGCCAAGTCCGGCGAGTTCCGCTCCAACATCCACCGCGGCGGCGAGGGGCAGGCAATCGAGCTGACCGAGCCCTACATCGAAGCCGCCGTAAGAGCCGCGCGCGTCGTCGGGTTGGAGGTCGCGGGCGTGGACATGCTGGAGGGCCGCGCCGGGCCCCGGCTGATGGAAATCAACTCCAGCCCGGGCTTCGAGGGCCTGGAGCGCGCCACGCAGCGGGACATCGCGGGAGCCATCATCGACCACGCGCTGAAGTACGCCGAGGCGAAGCGCGCCGGGTGAGCGCGAACCCGGGTCCGCTGAGGTTGCTCGCCTGCTTTCAAGCAACCGCACAGCCGGGGCAAGGCACCTTGCATGCTCCTCAGGAACTCAGGAATGCCTTCGTGGCCCGTGTGTCCTGGGGAGTTGGCAGCGACGCGGGTGGCCCTCTAATCTGGCGGCCCTCAAATGAAAACGCTGCACAAGCCGCTGCAGATCACCGTCTACCAGGACGTGCTTTGTTCCTGGTGCTACCTCGCCGACCTGCGCCTGGACGTCTTGCGCCAGGAGCTGGGCGAAGCCGTCCGCTGGAGCGTCAGGCCGTATCCGCTGCGCGTCCATGACGTGCTGCCCACGATGCGCGAACAACGCGCGTTGGTGGAGGAGGTCGAGCGCGCACAGCGCGAACCGGACGCCGCCGCGCACATGTTGTCCACGGACCTGTGGCTCGGGGGAGATCCACCGCGCACCAGCGTGCCGGCGTTGGCGGCGCTGGAAGCGGCGCGGCTGCAGGGCCCGCAGGCGCGCGCGTTCCTCGCTCGCGCCATGCAGCGCGCGGCGCTGGAGCAGGGTGTCAACGTGTCCCGCTCGGACGTGGTGTTCGAGCTGGCCTCGCGCGTGGGCCTGGCGATGGACGAGTTCTCCGCGGCCTTCCGCTCGGAGGAGACGCGCCGCCTCATCCTCGACGAGCACCAGGATGCCACCCACCGCGGCGTGCGCGGCGTGCCCACGCTCGTCATCGGCGGCCGGTGGATGCTGTGTGGCCTGCGGGAGCTGACCGAGTACCGCGAGCACATCCTCGCGTGCCTGGGCAAGGTGTCCGTGCCCCGCTCGGGTTCGCCCGAGCGCGTGGTGCACTGAAGCCCCCCACCCTTCCGGAGGCCCTGCGCGCGACCGGCGCGCGAGGCCCCGCGTGGAGGAGGGGCTCAGGCCTCTTCGGCGCCGTTGCTGAGCGCCAGGGCGAGCCCGGCCATCAGCAGCTGCAGGAAGCCCAGGGCGGGAATCACGGGCACGCAGCAGAGGAACACGCTCACCATGGCGAGCAGGCCGCCCAGCAGCATCGTTCCAACCATGGGCAGGCGCTGCCCCCGCGCGTAGACGAAGCAGCGGCGCAGCGTCTCCACGACGCCGGGCGCTTCGGTCCGGGCCAGCTCCGGCTGCATCAGGATGAGCGGCGTGAGGAGCCACCCGCCCGGGAAGATGTAGAGCGCGATGGCCACCAGCCCCATCACCGCGAGGCCCGGCACCATGGGCGTCAAGGCGGCGTCCAGCTCCGAGGCCGGCAAATCCTTCAGCGCCACCAGCTCCGACCAGGACAGGGTGCCGGTCGCCAGCCCCGCGCCCAGCGCCCCCACGACGATGAGCACCAGGAGCGGGAGCATCAGCAGGAAGGACAGGAAGACAGTGCCCAGGTACTGGGGAATCTTGCCGAACTGACTGAACATCCGCGCCAGGTCCGCGCGCCGGCCGCTGAGCACGTCCATGCACATCCGAAGGAGGCCCAGCGTCATCGCGCCCTGGATGGCGTAGGAGCCAATCATCCCGATGAAGAAGCCCAGGACGATGACGACGACGCTCTCCGTCACGCCGCTGATGACGGAGAAGAGCTGCGAGACGACCTGCCCGGCGAAGGACCCCGCCAGGAAGATGAGCACGCCGACACAGAGCATCACCCACTCGCGCTTGAACGCCTCCCAGGACACATCCATCAGCCCGGAGATGCTCCAATTCTCACGGTTCAGCGCGAAGGCCTGCCCCACGCCCTCGCGCTGACGGCAGGCCGGACACCAGGCTTGCGAGCCGCCCTCGCTGCACGCGCGGCACATGAAGTTGCCGCAGCGGGAGCAGGTGCCCACTGCTTCGAATGCCGGGTGGAGCGGACAGCTCGCGCCCGAAGTGAACTCAGTCTCCGCCATGGTGCGTCTCCCCACGCGCCGCGGCTCACCCTTCCGGGACACGCAGCGCGCACATTTCCCCCTACACCACCCAGGCGGTGTCCACCAGAGGACGAAGGGCGCTATCCTGGGACTGGCGGAGGTCTGAAGGGGGACTGCACCCGGGCGTGAATTTTCTCCACGCCCGTCCGTCTTCCTCGCGTGGCCGCAAGGTGGACGGCCCGTCCGTCCACTCCGCCCAGGAGAGTCACCACATGCGCCGCCTGCTCGCCCTCGCCGTTCCGCTCGCACTGATGATGGGCACTGGATGTGTCGCCCACGTCCACGGTCCGGCGCGTCACGCCCCGGTTCAGGTCATCGAGTACAGCTATTCGAGCGACCACCCCATCCCCGATGACTTCGGCGGCGGCTGGTGCCCGTACTCGCACGTGCACGTCCACGACTACGAGCCGACCACGACGTACTACGCCTACTCGGACAACGCGTACTACTACAGTGGCCCCTCGGTGGTCTGGTACTGGAACGACCACCCGCACGCGCACGGCGGCCTCTGCAACATGCACGGGCGGCACTCCCACGACTACTACCCGAATGGGGGCAACATCTACCGCTACGAGCGCAACCGCGGCTACGTGTGGAGCCGCACGCACAGCGCTTCCGCGGGCTACGGCTACGTGCGCCCCTCGACACGCCCCAACGCCCGCCCCGCCCGCCCCGTGGTCCCTGGCAACACGTACAGCGGCACCCGGCCGCCTCCGGGAGGAACGCGCTGGACCACGCCGCGCGGCTCCAGCGGCAACAACCGGCCGTCGCGTGGCCAGCGCAACAACTCCGGCAGTGGCTGGAGCAGCCCTCCCGCGGGACGCACCTCGAACAACGCCGCGCCCAACAACAACGCCTCCGGGAGCGGCTGGAGCAGCCCTCCCGCGGGCCGCACCACGAACAACGCCGCGCCCAAGGACGATGACTCGCGCGACAACAACAGCGGCAACCGCTGGGGCAGCGGCAACTCCGGGAGCAGCGGCAACTCCAGCAGCGGCAACTCCAACAGCGGTAGCTCGGGCAGCGGCAGCGGCTGGAACACGCGTGGAGGCAGCAGCTCGGGCTCCAGCAGCTCGGGCTCCAGCGGCTCGGGCTCCAGCAGCTCGGGCTCCAGCGGCTCGGGTTCCAGCGGCAGCGGCTGGGGACGCGGTGGCAGCAGCTCCGGTAACAGCGGCAGCAGCAACCGGGGCTCCAGCAGCAGCTCGGGCTCCAGCTCCAGCGGCGGGGGCTGGGGACGCGGTGGCAGCAGCAGCGGGAAGTCGTCCTCGGGCTCCAGCGCGCCTCCGTCCGGCCGCTCGGGCTCGTCGTCGTCCTCCGGCGGCAACAGCCGCTGGCGCTGAGGCGGACCCCGCCGCGGGGCGGGTGATGGCCGCCTCGCTCCGGCTGGTTTGACGACACCTGGCGTCCACATGAACGGCGCCGCGTCCCACTCCGGGGCGCGGCGCTGATGTTTTTCGGACAGCGCGGCGCCCTCCAGCCCCCTGGTCAGCGCCACCGCGGCGTCGACCAGGGGACGGACGGGGCGCGGGGTGGATTGCCGCCGCGTGGGGCCGTGGAGAGGTTTCCCGCGATGATGCGTCCTCTCCTGATGGTTCCATGTGCCGTGCTGGGACTCTCACTGGGCTGCGGCCCTGGCGATTTCACACCCGACCCTGGCGTGCAGACCGACGACGCCGAGGCCGTGGACCTGGACAACCTCCACATCGGTGTCAGCGGCACGGTGGACCTGCTCCCCGAGGCCCGGCGGTTGCTCGAGGCCCGGGGCCTGCCCCTGCCTTCGCTGGAGGGAGCGCCCCTCACCGCCACGGAGCCCCTGCGGCTGGCGGTGAATGACGCCAACGCCACCTTCGGCACCACGCCGGCCGCCGCGGATGGCGCCTTCACCGTGCGCGACGTGGCCGTGCGGGAGATGCACTTGAGCCTCGCGGTGGGCGCGGAGGCCGCGGGGCTGGTGCCCAGCCATACCGTCGTCTACGACTCCGCCTTCACCGGTGCCCGGCCACGCACGGACATCGTCGGCGCGCGCGTGTGGGCACTGCCGGACGCCTTCCATGACGCGCTCAGCGTCGCCATCGGGGAGAGCGCCATCCGGGGCCACACCGACGACCGGGCGGCCACCCTGCGCGACGCCGGCTTCGTGCTGGGCCGTGTGGTGGACGCAAGCGGCCATCCCATCACGGGCGCGAAGCTCACCCCCGACGACGAGGCGTTGGCCGGTCGCATCCACTACCCCACCGCCGACCTCCAGGGCGCGAACCAGGAGGGCACCGGCCCGGACGGCTTGTTTGTCTACGTCCACTCGGGCGCGGACGCGGAGGCCTTCCTCCTGTCCGTCACGGGCATGGACAGCTACGTGCCACGCAACGTGGGCGTGGCGCCGGGCTGGGGGCTGGTGCTCACGGTCCATCCCGGCCTCCACCCGCCGCCCTAGGCAGCGCGGCGTCCGGCCTTCCGCTCGCGGCTCGGCTGCTCGGGGCCCGCTGCCCCGCGCGCGGGCCGCCCCCATCCTCCATGGGAGGCGCGCGCGGCTCGAGCCAATGGACTGGCGGCGCCCATCCGTCCGCACCCGTCGCTGCGCCGCACTCTCGTCCGATGCCGGAAGCAAGGGCGCGACGCATCTCTCTCGCGGGAGTGTCTCGAACGGGCCTCGGGCCGGTGCGTCACGGGAGGAGCCCTGTGCGTTCCTGGGGGACGCCACGATGAACGAGAGCTGGAGGCCGCAGCGTCGGAGCGCAGCCATGGCCCGCGGCATCGCCTGGCTCGCCACGCTGGGCGTCCCGCTCGCGGGCGCGCTGTACCTCTTGGGCTGGGCCTGGAACGTGGAGATGCTGAGGCCCGGCGTGGCCGGCATTCCCATGACGCCGGAGACAGGCATCGCGATGATATTCGGCGGCGCCGCCCTGGGCCTGCGGCTGCGCCGCCGCCCGTCCCGCCACCAGGAGCCCGCGGCCACCGCCTGCGCGTTGGTGATGCTGGCCATCGGCGCGGTGAGTCTCCTGCGCGACCTCACCGGCTGGGACGCGGGGGCGGAGGCCCTGATGCTGCGCCTGCTCGATGAGCACGCCTCGGCGCTCCCTCGGCCCTCCCCCCTCTCCGCCATCTGCATGACGCTGCTGGGCGTGGCCCTGGCGCTCCCGGAGCGGGGCCGCTGCGTCCAGCTGCGCGACACGCTGGTCGTGCTGTCGCTGGTGACTTCGGCGCTGGGCCTCAACGGCCTGTTGATGGGCCCCTTGTTGATGGTGGGCACCCTGCCCTTCCTCGCCGAGCGCAGCATGGGCCTGCCCACCGCGCTGACACTGCTGCTGCTGGCGGTGGGCACGCTCTGCGCGCGACCGGGCCTGGGGCTGATGAGCCGCATCACCCGCGACTCGCTCGGCGGCTTCCTCGCGCGCCGGCTGGTGCCGGTGGTGCTGATCGGCCCCTCGCTGGTGGGCATGGTGTTGATGCTCCTGCACGACGCGCGCGCCATCAACCTGGAGGCGAAGCTCCCCATCTTCGCCACCATCGTGAGCGCGGGCGGCGCGGCGCTCGTGCTCCTGTCCGCGCGGGCCCTGGACCTCATCGAGGCCTACCGCCAACAGGCCACCTCGGCGCTGGAGTCCTCCGAGGCCCGCTACCGGGGCCTGCTGGAGACCACCCCCGCGCCGCTGCTGACGGTGGATGCACGAGGCCTGCTGCGCTTCGTCAACACGGAGGCCGAGCGGGTGTTCGGCTATCCGCGCGAGGAGCTGCTGGGACGCGAGGTGGAGGTGCTGGTCCCCGAAGGGCTCTTCGGTGGCCGCAGCCTGGACACCGGCCTGGGCGAGCGCGCCATCCACGGCCGCCGCAAGGATGGCAGCCCGCTGTCGCTGGAGGTGCGGCTGAGCCCGGTGTCAGGCCCGGAGGGCCCCAGCGTGCTCGCCGTCGTCCGCGACGTGACGGAGCGGGAGCGACACCTCGCCAGCGTCCAGCGTGCCCGCGAGGAGGCGGAGCTGCAGCGCAGCCAGGTGCAGGCCCTGCTGGACCACACGCCCGTGGGAATCGTCTTCGTGGCGGCGGACGGCGGCGGGCTGGTGGCCAACCCCGTCGCGGAGCAGCTGCTCGGGCGCCCGCTGGAGGGCGTGACGCTGGAGATGACAGGGGACAGCCCGTTCGTGCTCACCGCTGACGGCAAGCCGGTCCACAGGACGGACGTGCCCATCGTCCGCGCGCTGCTCACGGGCCAGCTCGTGGGGCCCGAGGAGTTCCTCATCCTCCACCCCGACGGGAGCCGGCTGCCGGTGTTGATGACCGCGGCCCCCGTCTTCGGTCCTGGCGGGAAGGTGCGCGGCGTGGTCTCCACGGCGCAGGACGTGACGACGCGCCACGAGCTGGACCGGCTCCGTGAGGAATACGTCAGCCTCATCTCCCACGACCTGCGCAATCCGCTCCACACCATCAGCCTGCGCGTGGGCCTGCTGCGGCGCGCCCTGCGCGAGCGGAACCTGGAGCGGGAGGAATCCATGACGGAGTCCATCCAGCGCAGCGTGGCCTGGATGAGCTCCATGATTGAGGAGCTGCTGGAGGGCGCGCGGCTGGAGTCCCAGCGGGAGACGCCGCGCCGCGAGCCCCGGGACCTGGCGCGCTTCCTGGAAGGGGTGCTGGAGCAGGACGTGGCCCCCGACGTGCGCGAGCGCTTCCACCTGGAGGTCCAGGGCAGCCTGCCCCCTGTCTGGGTGGACGCGACGAGGCTGGAGCGCGTGGTGGTCAACCTGATGACCAACGCCGCCAAGTACAGCCCCGGCGGGCAGCCCATCACCGTGCGCGCCCAGCTCCAGCCGGGACAGGTGGTGGTGTCGGTGACGGACCTGGGCCCCGGCCTGAGCCCGGCAGACGCCGCCCACGTCTTCGACAAGTACTACCGCACGCGGAAGAGCGGCGCGGCGGACGCGAAGGGCCTGGGGCTGGGGCTGTACATCAGCCGCCTCATCATCGAAGCGCACGGCGGGCGCATCTGGGTGGAGAGCGAGCCCGGCCGAGGCTCTACCTTCAGCTTCAGTCTGCCCGTGGCCCCGCCCGGCGCGACCCCGCTCCCGCCCCAGGTCCCGAATGGTCAGGACCCGGCGGCGGGAGACGGCTCCGCCGTCAGCGCGTAGGCGCCCAGCGCGGCAGCCAGTCCGGACCCTTGGCGGTCGTCAGCCGCGTCTGCCCGGTGCCATCCGCGCGCATGAGGTACACATCCGTGTCGCCCTCGCGCTCGGACACGAAGGCCAGGTACTTCCCGTCCGGACTCCACGCGGGCATGTCGTCCCGGAGCTTGCCATCCGTCAGGGCCACGGGCGCGCCGCCCGCCACCGGCACCACCCAGATGCGGGTGTTCCCATCTGGCAGCCGGCTCACATAGGCCAGCCGCTGCCCGTCCGGACTCCAGGCGGCCTCGCGCTCGTCGCCAGCAAAGGACTCGCCCGACACGGCGCGCAGGTCCGAGCCATCCGGACGGAGGAAGTACAGCCGGTCCTTGCGCTCGCGGTCGCTGACGATGACGAGCCACTTGCCGTCCGGGCTCCACTTCGGCGTGCGGTCCTCATGGTGGAAGAAGGTGAGGCGGCGCTCACCACTTCCATCCGCGTTCGCCACGTAGACCTCGGGGTCGCCTTCGCGACTGCACACGAAGGCCACCTCCTTGCCATCCGGAGACACCGCCGGCTCGAAGCAGCCCTGGGGCACCTGCGTGAGGCGCACCTCCGGCACGCCCTCGCGGGGCTCCAGGCGCACCACGTCGCTGAAGCCCTCCGCGTCGGACTCGGCCACCAACCAGGTGCCGTCCGGCGCCCAGCTCGCGTTGCGCGCCCGCGCCCGGGGCGGGTGCAGCGGCAGCGCCGGGCTCTTTCCATCCATGGGCAACACGCGCATCTGCTGGCGGTGCAGCCCGCCCTCCTCCGCCGCGGCGATGACGAGCAGCGACTTGCCGTCTGGCGACAGGGGACCGGGGTACACGTCCTCCTCGCCGCGCGTCAGCTGCGTCTCCACGCCGTCCGGACTCACCTTCCAGACATCCTTCCGCCCCGCCCGCTCCGACAAGAAGATGACCGCGCCTGGAATGGCGCCCGCCTCCTCCTTCGACAGCGGCCCAGGGCCGGGCGTCCCGCCACACCGGCCGGAACACCCGACACCGAGCACGGCGAGCGCGGTCAGACACCGCGCCCGCCACGGCCAGGAACGCTGAAGCCGTTCAAGGCCTCGCATCACCACCTCACTGAATCCGGATGGCGTCCGCCATGACGACGTAGCCTTCGGAGGCCCAGCGGCTCAGCTGCACCTTGTTCCAGCCGGCGGCGAAGTTGTAGGTGCCCAGCGTCACCCACTTGCTGCCGTTGGCCTGCTGGTTCACCGTCACCGTGCTGTTGCCACCCGTGTGCGTAATCACGAAGGGCGCCGCGGGAGAGCGGTTGGTCCCCTGCACCCACCAGGCCTGGATGGTCCGGCTGCCCGCCGAAGGCATGTGGAAGTGGAACACCGCCGGCTCGGAGATGGCCTGCGTGGAGGCGAAGTAGTAGTCGTTGCCGTAGTAGCCCGCGCTGGTGCCACGCTGCCAGGTGGACGGCACCGCGATGTAGCCCTTGCTGGCGTTGTTGTTGGCGTTGTTGCTGTCCACGACGATGGCCGAGGTCGTGCCGCCATCACCGCAGTAGCTGCGAATCTGGTTGATGTAGGTGGTCCACGGCCAGTTGCGGCCCGGGTCCGTGCGGTTCTCAGGCTGCAGCCGGGCGTGCGCCACGATGTGGTAGCTGTCGCGCGGGATGCCCCGGTCCCGGGTGATGTCGCACGTCAGCTTGGCGGAGGTGTTGATCATCCCCGTGTTGAAAGAGGCCGAGCTGGCGTAGCCGCCGTGCTCGATGCCGATGGAGAAGTCGTTCGTCGACCGGCCGTTGAGGTTCGACTTCACGCCGCCGTTGAGGCTGCTGCGGTAGGCGGCGCCCACGTGCCAGGCGCGGCTCGTCTCACGCACCAGCTGCGACACCTCGGTGCCCGTCTCATTGACCACGTAGTGCGCGCTCACGCCCGCGGCGGAGTTGGTCAGCCAGCTCCAGCAGCCCGAGTAGCCACCCTCACAGGTGTGGATGATGACCATCTGCTGCCCGATGCCAGCGGGCCGCGCGTTGTAGTTGGGCGACGGGCGCCAGATGGAGGCCGCGTAGTCCGGGCCGGCCGCCAGGGCCTGCATCTTCGGCAGGGCGAACTTGGGCTCGACCTGGGTGGCCTCCAGCGACACGGCGACCTTGCCCGCCGGCGTGAACGCACCCGCGCCCTCGCGCAGCACGGCGTACACGTCGTTGTGGATGTAGTGCGCCTGGATGTCCGGGTCGGAGATGTCCGTCAGGCGCACGGCCACCGGGGCCCACGCGCCCAGGTCCGCGCGGTCGATGCCCGCCTCGTCGGCGTACTTCGACAGCAGCGCGGCGCCCGCGCGCAGGTTGGCCAGCGGCTCGCCACGCACCGCGTCCTCGGACACGCCCGCCAGGGCCGCGCCGTCGGTGATGAGCTGGCCGCGCAGGCCCAGCAGACCAAAGGCCGCCGGGCGGCCCTCGAACTCCTCCTCGCCCAGGACGTGCTCCCAGCGCGTCTCCGCGTAGGAGATGGCCTTGAGCAGGCTCACCGGGACGTTGAACTCACCAGCGGCCTTGGCGAACTGGGCGTCCAGCTCGTTGGGCGTGCGGCGAGCCGCGTCGGCCACCGCGCGGGCGGCGTCATCCACCGCGCCCGCGGGGACCTGCGACTCAGGGGCCGTCTCTTCCGGAGACGCCTCGGGCTGGGGGCCACAGGCCGCCAGGGCCATGGCCGCGGCCGTCGCCGCGAACGTCTTGCGAAACACGTGCATCGGAACTCCTTGAAGGGGGGGTCAGCAGCTCCACGGTCGCCCCCGTCTCACGGGAGCGGCGCAGCGGCCCACACCTGAGCACCATGCATGCCAACCACGCGTTCCCAGGGAGCTCATCTTTTCCCCGACTCCAGATGGAGCATGGATGCTCCACCTCCCCGTCAAGAAATCCGCCCGAAAACCGGGCACCCGGCGACGCAACCTCCTGGAATCAGGCACAGCCCACATGTAAGCCCTGACAACCAAGGCATCGGACTGGTCACCGGATGTCGCACTGACGTTTTTCGAGACAAGCTTTCGTAAAGCTCCTTTACCGTCATTCCAATGTCCCTGGCCTTGTGTCGTGACACCGGATGCAGGGGCTGGGACGCGGGTGCCGACAGGGGCGAGGGCTTCCGCTATGAGGGGGCCATGCGGCTCTTCGGAATCGGCGACACCCACCTGCCCTCCACGCGACAGAAGGACATGCACCGCTTCGGGTGGTCCGAGCATCCCCTGCCGCTGCAACGCGCGTGGGATGAGCGGGTGGCGCCGGAGGACGTGGTCATCGTGGCGGGGGACATCTCCTGGGCCACGCGGGCCCACGAGGTGATGGATGACCTGGCGTGGCTGGACGCGCGCCCGGGTCGCAAGGTGCTGGTGCGCGGCAACCACGACTACTGGTGGGGTGACTCCGCCTCCAAGCTGCGCAAGCTGCTGGAGCCCTTTCGCACGCTGGAGGGCTTCCTCCACAACAACGCCGTCGTCATGGGCCCCTGGGTGATTGCGGGCAGCCGGCTGTGGACCGCGCCGGAAGCGCCGCCCATGCCCGGCGGGGAGATGGGGGACGAGGCGGCGGACACCGGCTACGTGGAGCGGGAGACGCGCCGGCTGACGGCCTCCATGGAGGACGCGAAGAAGAAGGAGGCGGCCAGCGCCACGCCGCTGGTGCGCGTGGTGGCCGTGCACTTCCCGCCGGTGTACGCGAACGAGAAGGCCACCGCCTTCAGCGAGCCCATTGAAGCCTTCGGACCGAAGGTGTGCGTCTACGGCCACCTGCACGCGGCCGGCATCGCCGCGGGCTTCACGGGCGAGCGCGGCGGCGTACGCTACGTGCTGGCCTCGTGTGACGCGGCGGGCTTCGCCCCGATGCTGCTCGACGAGGTGTGAGGAGGCGCGCCATGCCGTCCAACAAGGCGGAGCTCGAGGCCCGGCTCGCGGCCGTGCAGCCGGGTGATTCGGTGCGGGGGCTGTTCTTCAAGTCGGTGCTCAGCCTCGTCCAGCAGCAGGCGGGCCTGACGGCGATGGAGGCGGTGCGCGCGGGGGCGCCAGGCGCGGCGTACACGGACCTGCGCACGTACCCGGCGCGGGACTTCCTGACGCTCCTCTACCGCGCGGCGGACGCGCTGGAGCCGCTGCTGGGCCCCGAGGACGCCGTCTTCCATGCCTGCGGCGAGAAGGACGTGTCGCGCTTCTCCACCGGGCCGGGGATGCTCATCTTCGGCATCATCTCCCGCGGGGACCCGCAGAAGCTCTTCGCGGGCGCGCAGATGGGCTACGGCGCGGCCGTCAGCTACGGCAGCCGCGACTACGTGCCCACCGGCCCCACCTCCGGCACGCTGCACATGCGCCGGGACATGCTGCCGCCCGCCTACCACGAGGGCATCCTCACCGGCGCGCTGAAGGTGCTGGGCCTGAAGGGCACCGCGCGCGCGACGCCGCGAGGCATCGACAGCGCGGACTACGACATCCGGTGGGCTTGAGGCGCGGCGCTCAGTCCACGCGGGTGTAGGTGACGTCCAGCTCGGCGACGACGCGCTCGCCCACCGACGCCTGGCAGGTGAAGGTGTGCGCGTCACCGTCGTGCGCGCGGCGGACGGCGCCGAACCTCACCGTCTGGCCCGCGTAGGCCAGGGTGTCCGCCTTCAGCCGCACGTCCTTCGCCATGCAGCGGGCCCACGGCGCGCCTTCCAGCCGGCGCAGCAGCGTGGTGGCCACGCGCGTCATGCCACTGGCCACCACGGCCACCGGCATCACCGGGTGCAGCGCGAAGTGCCCCTTGCACATCTCCGCCGTCACCGGCCCCAGCGTGGCCGACAGGCTCTCACCGTCCGGCCGCCAGTCGCGCAGCGCCAGCGGCTTGCTGTAGGGGTTCTGCCGCAGCCGGGCCCACTCCTCGGGGGTGCGCTGCACGCCTTCGTCGCGGCGCGGCTCGCGGCGCATGTCCACCCGGGCCTCGCCGAACAGGCGCGTGAAGGCGGCGGCGGACAGCACGTTGTAGTCCACCTCCAGGCGGAAGAACGGCGTGCCATCCGGCAGCGACAGCAGCGTGCGCGCGGTGGCCGTCCGGCGGCCGGTGAACTCCGCCTTCGCCAGCCCCCACAGCAGGTCCGTGGCGCGGGCCATGGGCTCCGGCCGCAGCCACTCCCCGCGCGCGCCGCACGCCAGGTAGAAGTGCTGGCCGTCCTTGGGCGACATCAGCGCGGACGCGCACGAGCCCAGAATCGCCAGGTGCCGCCCCGCCTCACCCAGGCCAATGGGGCCCGCTTCCGCGTCCGGGTCCTGCTGCACCGGGATGCGCGCCACCACCTCGCCCGCCCCCATCACCGTCACGTCCTTGAGGGCGTAGTACGGATCCCTCACGCAGATGCGCGGGTAGAGGTCCGCATGCGTCAGCAGCGTGTGCGGCGCCAGGCCCGACAGCGTCTCCAACGTCTGCTCCGACGAAGCCCAGGCAGAGGCAGGGGCAACAGCGGAGTTGGCGGACGAGGGCGCGATGTCGAGCATGGGGCTGACCTGGTTTCGGACGAGGGGTGTCGGGGGACACCGGTTTGCGAGATGCCGAGCTTCGTTCCGTCCGCGGAGGCTTCATTCCGCCGGACAAAATGATTTTCGACATACGGTCCGATTTGTTGCTTCCTGTCGTAATTTTCCGTCCGAGAGGTAAATCCGGACATGGATGTGGCAGGGAGGCGCAGCCAGGGGTACAGAAGCGTCATTCAACGCAAAGAGTCAAGGCAGATGTGGGGTGAAGCGCACCCGCCTTGGCTCTGGCGTTCACGGGGCTACAGCTCCACCTGCGCGCCCAGCTCCACCACCCGGTTGGGCGGGATGCGGAAGTACGAGGTGGCGCTGCGCGCGTTGCGGCTCATCCAGGCGAACAGCGCCTCGCGCCACACGGCCATGCCCGGGCGCCTGGTGGGAATCAGCGTCTCCCGTCCCAGGAAGAAGCTGGTGCCCATCAGCTGGAACTGGAGCCCCTTCTCACGGCAGCGCTTCAGCACGTCGGGGATGCCCGGGTTCTCCATGAAGCCGTAGCGCGCCACCACGCGCACGAAGCCCTGCTCCAGCGGCTCCACCTCCACGCGCTCGCCAGGCGGCACGTGCGGCAGCTCCTCGGAGAGGATGGTCAGCAGCACCACCTGCTCGTGCAGCACCTTGTTGTGCTTGAGGTTGTGCAGCAGCGCGGGCGGGGTGCCTTCCGCGTTGCCCGTCATGAAGATGGCCGTGCCTGGCACCCGCACCGGCGGATGGTCACCGAAGCTGCCCAGCAGCTCCTTCAAGGGGATGCTGGACGCGCGCAGCTTGGCCGCCAGGATGTCGCGCCCCCGCTTCCACGTCGTCATCAGCGTGAACACGACGACGGCCATCAGCAGCGGGAACCAGCCGCCGTCCGCCACCTTCACCGCGTTGGCGCCGAAGAAGGCCAGCTCCACCACCAGGAACAGGCCCACCACGGGGATGGCCACCCACCGCCGCACGTCCCACAGCTCCCGGGCCACCACGTAGGCCATCAGGGTGGTGATGACCATGGCCGTGGACACCGCGATGCCGTAGGCCGACGCCAGCGCGCTGGAGGAGCGGAAGCCCAGCACCAGCGCCACCACGCCCACCAGCAGCGCCCAGTTCAAGCCGGGCAGGTAGATTTGCCCCATCTCCTCCGCCGAGGTGTGCACTACCTCCATGCGCGGGCTGTAGCCCAGCTGCATCGCCTGGCGCGTCAGGGAGAACACCCCGGCGATGAGCGCCTGTGAGGCGATGACGCCCGCCACCGTGGACAGCGCCACCAGCGGATACAGCATCCAGGACGGCGCCAGCAGGAAGAAGGGGTTGCGCGCGGCGCCCGGGTCGCGCAGCACCAGCGCGCCCTGCCCCAGGTAGTTGAGCATCAGCGCCGGAAGCACCATGGAGAACCACGCCAACTGGATGGGCTTGCGGCCGAAGTGGCCCATGTCCGCGTAGAGCGCCTCGCAGCCCGTCACCACCAGGAACACGCCGCCCAGCACCAGGAAGCCATGCAGGTGGTTGTGACGAAACAGCTCCACCGCGTGCCAGGGCGACAGCGCGCCCAGCACCGCCGGGTTGTGCACCAGCTCCTTCACGCCGAGCGCGGCCAGCGTGAGGAACCAGACGCACATGACGGGCCCGAACACGGCGCCGATGTCCGCGGTGCCGTGCCGCTGCACCAGGAAGAGCGCCACCAGGATGACCAGCGCGATGGGGATGACGTAGGGGTCGAAGACGTCCGTGGCCACATGCAGGCCTTCCACCGCGCTGAGCACGGTGATGGCCGGGGTGATGATGCCGTCTCCATAGAGGAGCGCCGCGCCGAAGATGCCCAGCGTAATCAACACCGGACGCGACCGGTGGGGCGGCTGCGCGCGCTGCCGCTGCATCACCAGCGCCATCATCGCCAGGATGCCGCCTTCGCCCCGGTTGTCCGCCTTCATCACCAGCAGCAGGTACTTCACCGACACGGTGATGATGAGCGACCAGAAGATGAGCGACAGCACCCCCAGCACGTTCGCGGGCGTCGGCGGAATCCCGTGCGCCCCCGTGAAGCACTCGCGCAACGCGTACAGCGGGCTCGTGCCGATATCGCCGTAGACGATGCCCAGGGCCCCGAGGGCCAGCAACGCCGAGCGCTTGAAGGTGTCCGGGCCCTTCTTGACGTCTTCGCCGCCCGGCACTCCGGTGGTGGTCGCTTTCACGACGCCGCGCTTTAGCTGAACCCGGGCCCAGAGCAACCGCGACCGTGTCGCGCCCGGCATATTCCCGTGTGCGCATGCCGCATCCCCGCCTCGGCTTCACGGGGCCCCAGGGCGGGGAGTGCGTCCGGAACGGACACTCCCAGGCCGCAGATGTTCGACACCCGCGACGGCACGGCCGCCCTGCCCGGACGGACGCTCCTCGCCCCGCTTCAGCCATGTTCCCATGCAACACGACGGGGGGGAGACGCGATGACGATGGTGGCGGCACAGGGTCAGGCAGAGGCCCGGCGGTCCGGAGCACGAGGTCCAGCGGTGCTGGAAGCCATCTTCCAGGTCTCCCCCCTGGCCATGCACCTGCTGGACCTGGACGGCACGGTGCGGCTGTGGAACCCCGCCGCCGAGCGGCTCTTCGGCTGGAGCCGGGAGGACGTGCTCGGCCACCGCGCGCCTTGGGCCACCGACGCCCGCTGGGAGCTGTTCCGCCGCCATCTGGAGCAGGCCTCGCAAGGCCTGGAGCCGCCCTGTCTGGAGTTGGAGCTCCACCGGCGCGATGGCGCGCCTCTCCACGTCGAGCTGTGGGCGGCCTCCCTGCCAGCGTCCACCGGGTCCGCCCAGTGCATGGGCACGCTGGTGGATGTCACCGAGCGACGCCGGGGTGAGGCCCACCGCCGGCTCCTGTCGGAGGCCAGTGAAGTCCTGGGCGCCAGCCTGGAGCAGGACGCGACGCTGGAGCACCTGGTGCGGCTCGCCGTGCCTGGCTGCGCGGACTCCTGTCGCGTGTTCCTCGAGGACGCCCTGGGCGAGGTGCGGTGCGTGGCGTCCGCGGGCCTGGGCGCACGGGAGCCTCTCGGCGCGGACGCGCCCTGCGTCCCGGACGAAGCAGCGGTGTCGCGAATCATCGCGTCCGGAGGGCCGGCGCTCCACGCGGAGCCGCCATCCTGGCTGGGCGTTCCGCTGGCGTGGCCAGGGCGCAAGGGCGCCGCGCTGGTTCTCACCCGCGCCGGCCGGGCCTTTGACGCGCGGGACGTGGCCCTGGCGCGGGAGCTGGCGCGCCGGGCGTCACCCGCCCTGGAGCACGCGAGCCAGTACCACGCGGCGCGACAGGCCATCCGCCTGCGCGAGGAGTTCCTCGCCATCGCCAGCCATGAGCTGAAGTCCCCCATCAGCGCGCTCCAGCTCCAGGTGCAGCACCTGCGCACCGTGCTGGAGCGCTCACCGGACGCCGTCCCTCGGGAGCGGCTGCACCGGGGCCTGGACTGGGTGGGCCGGCAGGCGAAACGGCAGGTGAAGCTCATCGACGCGCTGCTGGACGTGTCGCGCATCCACGCCGGACGGCTGGAGCTGAACCCGGAGCCCGTGGACCTGGGCGCCCTGGTCCGCGAGGTGGCGGAGCGCTTCGAGCCAGAGCTGGCGGGCGAGGGGACACACCTGACGTTGACGCTGCCGCGGGAGGCCCACGGCCACTGGGACCGGCTGCGCCTGGACCAGGTCCTCACCAACCTGGTGTCCAACGCGATGAAGTATGGGCGGGGCGGCCCCGTCCAGGTGGCGCTGTCCAGCACCGAAGCCCACGTGCGGCTGGACGTGCGCGACGCGGGCATCGGCATCGCGCCGGAGCACCTGCCCCGCCTCTTCCACCGCTTCGAGCGCGCCGTGTCCGGCCGGGACTACCACGGCGTGGGCCTGGGGCTGTGGATTGTCCGTGAGGTGGTGGAGGCCATGGGCGGCCACGTCACCGTGCGCAGCGAGCTGGGCGTGGGCTCCACCTTCACCGTGGTGCTGCCGCGGACGCGCGGGTGAGGACGCTTGAAGGCCCACCCGCGCGGGCGCGCCCCTCACAGCGCGAGGAACAGGATGGCGGCCTTCTCCTCGGGGCTCGCCGCGAGGAACTCGTCCGGCAGCCAGATTTCCGAGCCGGGCGTCATGGCCCGGTCGCAGCTGCGCCGGCCCGTGTAGAAGCGGTTCGTGTTCTCCGCCTTCAGCCGGTAGGTGCAGTCGCGGACATAGATGGTGAGCTCGCTGGGGCTCAGCTTCAGGTTGACGGGGCGTCCGCCAAAGCCGCCCTTGGCCACGATGGCGTCCCCCTCCTTCGTCACCGTCAGGTTCACCGGCGCGCCTCCGACGGCGCCCTCCACCGACCCGTCCTTCAGCGTCAGGGCGAAGTTGCCCTTCAGCCCGCGGCCCTTCAGCATCCCGGGCGAGCGAGCCACCTGGAAGTCCGCCCCCGTCACTGCCTCGGGCGTCATCTCCAGGTTGAATGACTGGAAGGCAATCTTCAGGTTGATGGCGTCCTGCTTCGGCTCGGCCATCGCCACACCCGCCCCCAGCACCACTCCCAACACCAGCACGCTCCGGCGGAGCGGAATCAGCATGCGCTTCATGTGGAGACCTCCTCGTACGGTTTCATCCCCGGCTGAATAACGACAGTGTGGCCACCGGATACCGGCCCGTCATTCACCCTGGGGTAACCCCCGGGAATTGCTCCCGGCCCGGCGGGCATCCACCGTCCACGCCGTGGGCGCACGCTGTGAACGGCGTTGACACCCAGCCCGCCTCCGCGCGCGCAACCCCTCGGAAACAAGCCCGGCCTCCGGTGGCAGGCTCCTTGCGATGGCGCCCTTCCAAAAGGAGCGGGCCATGGCGGAGACAGGGAGCGCGCGGTGGGGAACGGCGAGGCTGGACGGAGGCAAGGTGCTGCGCTGGAGCCTCCTGCACGTGGGCGCGCTGGTGGGGGGCGCCTGTTTCTTCTCGTGGAGCGCGGTGGCGGTGTTCGCCGGGCTGACCGCGGTGACGATGTGCCTGGGTGTGTCGGTGGGCCTGCACCGGGGGCTCATCCACCGGGCCTTTCGTGCCTCGGCGCCCGTGGAGCGCGCGCTGGCGCTGCTCGGCACCCTGGCCGGTTTGGGCGGCCCCATCGCGATGAGCCGCATGCATGACCTGCGCGACTTCCACCAGAACCAGCCGGAAGCGGACTGCCCGCCCTACTTCGGCTACCGCGAGGGCTTCACGCGCGCCATGGCCTACGCCCTCTTCCACACCTGGCGCCCGCGCGACGGCGCCCCGGACGTGCCAGCGGCGCCGCGGGTGACGCAGGACGCGTTCTTCCGCGGACTGGAGCGCGCGGGCCCGTGGCTCCAGGTGCCGCTCGCCCTGGCCCTGTACGCGCTGGGCGGGGCGCCCTGGGTGGCCTGGGGCATCCTGGTGCGGCTGGCGCTCACCCAGGACGGTTTCTGGTGCGTCCATTACGTGAGCCACGTGGAGGGCGAGCAGCCCTACGAGCTGCCGGGCTGCGCCGAACAGGGGCGCAACGCCGGCTGGCTGGCGCTGCTGAGCATGGGTGAGTCGTGGCACAACACCCACCACGTCTACCCGGCCTCGGCGCAGATGGGGCTCGGGTGGCGGCAGCCGGACCCGGGTTGGTGGGCCGTGCGCGGGCTGGCCGCGCTGCGACTGGTGCACGACGTGAAGTCGCTGGCCCACCTTCCGCCGCGCCTGGGTGCACGCCTGCGCCGCCCGGAGCCTCGTCGGACGACCCGGCGGCGTCCGTGCGCGCTCGCCCTGCTCCGGGCCTGACGCCTCCAGGTGGGCTGTGCTTCACTCCTCGACGTTGCGCAGGAAGTCCGCCACATGGGCGAAGCGCTGTTCGAGGAAGCGGCGCAGGCCCCCGGTGATGCCCCGCGCGTCCATGGCCCGCTGCATGGAGCGCATCCACGCATCCCGCATGGCGACGCCCACGGGCAGGTGGCCATGCCGCATGCGCAGTCGGGGGTGGCCATGACGCTCCGTGTAGTCCTGCGGTCCGCCCAGCCATCCCGCGAGGAACAGGCCGAAGCGCTCGCGCGTGCCGCGGTTCACCCGGCCCTCGGCGTCCAGCTCGTGCAGGCGCGCCAGCTCGGGCTCGTGGGCGTCCATGGCGTCGTAGAAGGCCTCGGCCAGGGCCATGGCCGCTTCAGTGCCGCCCAGCCGGTGGTACGGCAGGTCGTCCTGGCTTGGCACCCAGTCGTCTTCGGAGGGCATGTTCAATGGTACGGACATGCTCTCCTTCTACCGCTGGCGACGTCCGGGTTCATGGAGACTCGTCATTCCCCTCGAAACGCCTGGCTGACGTCCGGCGGACAGAGAGGCAGGCGGTCCAGGGTCCGCCTGCCGTGGAAGATTTGACCTGGGTGAGAGGCGGTTGCTAGAGCCACGGCCACCCGTGCCCATCTCCCCCCGCGTCGCGCCCTCTCCCCCCGTGGTCTGGGTGCTCGACGACAGTCCAGTAGAGACCCAGGCCATCTGCCGGGCGCTAGAGCCCTACTGCAGGGTCACCGGGTTCTTGGACGGGGCCTCACTGCTGGAGGCCCTGACGCAAGGGCCCGTGCCCGAGGTGCTCGTGCTGGACTGGCACCTGCCCGGCATGTCGGGCCTGGAGGTCTGCCGCTTCGTCCGGAGCAATCCCGCCTCCGAGCACGTCCCCGTCCTGCTGATTACCGGGAACACGCGCGCGGAGGACGTGGTGGAAGGCCTCTCCGTGGGGGCCAACGACTACGTCTTCAAGCCCTTCCGCCCGATGGAGTTCGCCGCGCGCGTCCAGGCCCTGGCGCAGTGGGAGCGCAGCCGGCGCAAGACGTTGGAGGACGAACGGGCGCGACGCCGGAGGCTGGAAGGCACCCTGACGGAGGTCCAGGCCGCCGAGGAGCGCGCCTGGCGCAGCGAGCTGCGCTTCCGGCTGGCGGCGCGCGCCACGCGGGACGCGGTGTGGGAGTGGGACCCGCGCACGGGCCTCATGGACTGGACGAGCGGCCTGCACGAGGTCTTCGGCTACGCCCCCGGCACCATCCAGGACGAGCGTCGCTGGTGGGAGGAGCGGCTGCACCCGGACGACCGCGCGCGCGTCGTCGCCAGCCTCCAGGCCACCCTGGAAGGCCCCGAGCACGAGTGGCAGGGCACCTACCGCTTCCAGCGCGGAGACGGCTCCTGGGCCTACGTGGCGGACCGCTGCCACATCATCCGCGACGCGCAGGACAAGGCCACGCAGGTGGTGGGCGCCATGCAGGACGTCACCGAGCGCCAGGAGGCCGAGGCCGGCCGGGCCCGGCTGCTGGAGCTGGAGCGCGGCGCCCGGGAGGAATCAGACCAGCAGCGCGCCATGCTGGCCACGCTCTTCGAACAGGTGCCCGCGCTGCTCGGCGTGCTGAGCGTGCCCGACCAGCGCTGCGTGGTGGCCAACGCGCGGCTGCGACAGCGCGTTGGCCAGCGTCCGCTGGTGGGCCGCACGCTCCGCGAGGCCCTGCCGGAGCTGGAGGGCCAGAACGTCCTCGAGGTGCTGGACACCGTCTTCGCCACCGGCGAGCCCTTCAGCGCGCGGGAGCTGCCCATACGCATCGCCCAGGTGCCCGGGGGCCCCCCGCCAGAGGGCTACTTCGACTTCATGTACCAGCCGATGCGGGACGCCAGCGGCCGGCTGGCGGCCGTCATCCTGTTCGCGGCGGAAGTCACGGACTCCGTATTGGCGCGGCGCAAGGAGTCGGAGCTGGCGCAGCAGATGAAGGCCCGCGCGGACTTCGAGCGGCAGCTCATCGGCATCGTCAGCCACGACCTCCGCAACCCGCTGGGGGCCATCACCCTGGCGGTGTCCATGATGCTCCAGCGCGGGCCGCTGGATGAGCGGCAGGAGCGGCAGGCGCAGCGCATCCGGAGCTCGGCGGACCGCGCGACGCGGATGATTCGCGACCTGCTGGACTTCACCCGCGCGCGCCAGGGCACGGGGCTGCCGGTGTACCCCCAGCCCATGGACCTGCACGAAGTCGTGCGCGCGGTGCTGGACGAGGTGCACGCCGGTTGGCCCGACCGTCGACTGGAGACGGAGCGCACCGGGAACGGCCTGGGCACGTGGGACCCGGACCGGCTTGCGCAGCTCATTGGCAACCTGGTGGGCAACGCCTTGCAGTACAGCCCGCCCGGCACGCCCGTGCGAGTGAAGTCCCGAGGCGATGACGACGGCGTCGTGCTGGAGGTCCACAACCTGGGCCCGGCGATTCCGCTGGAGCGGCAGTCGCGCATCTTCGAACCGCTGGAGCGCGCCACGGTGCGTCCAGAGGACCAGGGCCGGCGCAGCATCGGCCTGGGGCTCTACATCGTGCGCAGCATCGTCCTGGCCCACGGCGGCACGGTGGAGGCGCGCTCCCAGGAGGAGGCGGGCACCACCTTCACCGTGCGGCTGCCGCGGCATGCGCCCACCGCGCTGCCCGTGCGCCCGGACGGCGGCGAGGCCACGGGGTAGCTCAGGGCGCCCAGCGCTTGGGACGGCGCTTGAGCGTCGTCAGGCCCAGCCGGTCGCAGAACGCTTCATACGCGGCGGCCGGCACGCCCTTCCACGCCAGGTCCTCCAGCGACGACGTGCCCGGCAGCGGCGCATCCGTCACCAGCGTGGCCAGTTGGCGGTAGAGCAGCGCGGCGGCACGGTGCTCGCGCAGCGTCGCGGCCAGCTTCTCCGCGCCCCGGGGACGCACCTTCCACTCGGACGCCTCCGCGGGGATGTCCTCCAGGTGGCCATGCGCGCTCAGCAGCGCCGACGCGCCCTTCTCCCCGAAGCCCGGCAGTCCGGGGATGCCATCCGCCGCGTCGCCCATCAGCGCCAGCAGGTCCGGCACGCTCGCGGGCGGCACACCCAGCTTCGCGCGCACCGCGTCCTCGTCGAGCACCTTCTCCTGCCGCCGGTCCACCTGCACCACGCGGCTGCCGCGCACGCACTGGCCCAAATCCTTGTCGGGCGTGAGCAGCCGCACCTGCTCCACCGCGTCCGCCCACCGCGCCGCGGCGGTGGCCAGCGCGTCATCCGCCTCCTGCTCCTTCATGGACCACGCGGTGACGCCCAGCGAGCGCACGGCCTCCTCCGCCAGGTCGAACTGCGCGTGCAGCTCCGGAGGGACGCCCTCGTCGCTCTTGTAGCCGTCGAACAGCGCGTTGCGGAACGAGCGGATGGGGTTGTCGAACGCCACCGCCACGTGCGTCACCGCTTCGTCCGCGTCGTGCAACAGCGCGAGCAGCGAGGACATCAGCCCCACCGTGGCCTTCACGTCCTGTCCACCCGGCGCGGCATGCCCTGGACGGGGCGAGAAGTGGGCGCGGTAGAGCTCGTAGGTGCCGTCGACCAGGTGCAGGCGCATGTCACCCTCTCTACCTCCGGTGGCGCACGCCGGCCAGCGCCCAGGTGCGCCCGTGAGGGGAAGTCCCCACGCTGGAGGTGAGGCGCCTGTATGGCTGCCCGCCCGCTCTTCGACCAACCCTGCCACGGTTGGATTGCCGGCCTGTCTCCGAGGCCCCACCTCTACGTCTGGGCGCGCCATGACGCGTGTCCACGTCCTCGAGCGGCAGGAGGTGAAACCATGCGCCTGAAGCTGGCGGCGGTGCTGCTGGGCCTGACGATGGCGGGATGCGCCGGGCGGCAGGTGCTCCCCGCGCCGAATGAGCACCGCGTGCAGGCCGAGGCCTCGCTGCGCGCGGCGGAAGGCGCTGGCGCCGCCCGGGTCCCCGAAGCGGCCCTCCACCTGGAGTTCGCCCGGCAGCAGATTGCCGACGCGGAGCGGCTGTGGGTGGAAGGCGAACAGGAAGCCGCGGAGCTGCGCTTCAGGCAGGCCGAGGCGGACGCGGAGCTGGCGCACGCGCTGGCCCGGGCCGTCCCGCTGGAGCGCGAGTCGCGACGCACGGCCGCCCAGGCGGAGTCGCTGCGCCGCGGCCAACCGTGAGCCGACAACCTCGACAGGAGAGAGCGACATGCTGAAGCGTGGATGGAAGGCCCTCGCCGGCGTCACTGCGCTGGCCGCCGTGGGGTGCGCACACACGCCGCCGCCACAGGAGCTCCTCAACGCGCGCGCGGCGTACCAGGAGGTCTCCACCAGCCCCCAGGGCCGTGAGCGTCCCCGCGACGTCGCGGCGGCGCGGGATGCGCTGCTGGAAGCCGAGCGGGAGTACGACCGCAGCCAGGACTCCCCTCGCACCCGCTCGCTGTCCTACGTGGCGCTGCGCAAGTCCGAGACGGCGGGGGCGCGCGGCACCGCGGACCTGGCGGCGCGGAGGCAGGCCCAGGCCCAGGCCACGCTCCAGCAAGCCCAGGCGCGGCAATGGCAGCGCTCCCAGGCGGAGCTGGAGGCGGCCCGTCAGCAGCTCGCCCAGGCCGAGCGTGAGCGGCTGCAAGCCCTCCAGGAGCAGCAGCAGTCCCGACAGCACGCCGTGACGCGGCGGCAGGAAGCCGAGCGCATGCGGCTGGATGCGCAGCGGCGCCAGCACGAGGCGGAGCAGCTGCGGCGGTTGGCCCAGCAGCAGGAGGCGGAGTCGCGGCGGCTGGCGGAGGAGACCTCGCGGCTCCAGGAAGAAGAGCAGCGCCGGGCGCGGGCTGAAACGGAATCCCAGCGCCTGGCCCAGGAGAACCACGAACTGCTCCAGCGCTCGGCGGAGCTGGAAGCGGAGCAGGAGGCACGGCGCCAGGTGGAGCGGGAGCTGGAACGCGAGCGACAGGCACGGCTCGACGCGGAACAGCGCGCCACGGAGGCCCTGACGCAGCTGGAGTCGACGGCGCGCGACGTGAAGGTCCACGAGGAGGCCCGAGGCCTGGTGCTGACGCTGTCGGGGCAGGTGCTGTTCGCGTCGAACGCGGTGGACCTGCTCCCAGCGGCGCGTGAGCAACTGACGGAGGTGGCCAACGCGCTCAAGGCGTCTGACAGCCCCATGGTGATTGAAGGCCACACGGACTCGACGGGCTCGGACGCGATGAACGAAGCCCTGTCCTACCGGCGCGCGGAGCGCGTGCGTGAGTTCCTCATCAGCCAGGGCGTGAGCCGTGACCGCGTGGAGGTGCGCGGCCTGGGCGAGTACCGGCCCGTCGCCAACAACTCCACCCCCGAGGGCCGGGCCAACAACCGGCGCGTGGAAATCATCCTCCCGCACGGAGGAGAGGAAGCCACCGGCGGCAGCGGCGCGCAGTCCCCGACGACGCCTCGGCGCTGAAAGCCAACGGACGCCGGGGTTGAGAATGCCCGCCATGGGCACAGACGCAGTCCCCAGCCTGCTGAGCACCGAACGCCTGCATCTGGCGCAGCTTCCGCCGGATGCGGCGTGGCGGGTGCTCGCGTACCACGAGGCGAACCGGGAGCACGTCTCCACCGTGTCGCCGGCGCGGCCGGCCAACTTCTTCTCGGTGACGTACTGGCGCACGCGGCTGGCGCAGGACCGCGAGGACTTCCGGCGCGACCTGTCGCTGCGCGTGTTCCTGCTGCCACGAAGCCAGCCCTTCCAGCTGGCGCCCATCATCGGCAACGTGTCGCTCACGAACATCCGCCGAGGCCCGTTGCAGTCCGCGGACCTGGGCTACGGCCTGGACCACCACTACGAAGGCCAGGGCCTGATGACGGAGGCCCTGCGCGCGCTGTGTGACTACGCCTTCAACGTCATGGGCCTGCACCGCCTCCAAGCCAACCACCTGCCGGAGAACCTGCGCAGCGCCGCGGTGCTGAAGCGCCTGGGCTTCCAGGTGGAGGGCATCGCGCGGGAGCTCCTGCTCATCGACGGCCAGTGGCGAGACCACGTCCTCAACGCGCTGATTGCCCCTGGCCGGCGGGGATGACCCGAGGGCTACTCGCCGCGCTTCGTCATGTCGAAGAGCGCCCGGGCCTGGGGGCCCAGGAAGCCATCGAAGTCCGGCGTGCGCTGAGCAATCTCGAAGTAGGCGTAGGGCCACGAGCGCACGCCACCGCCCTTGAGCAACACGGGCAGCGGCGCGGCCTGCGTGGCGGTCTGCCGCAGCGCTGTCCCGGGCGCGCCCTCGATGTCGGCCTTCATCGGCACGCCGGCCTCGCGCATGCGCTTCTGCCACGCCTCCACGTCGTCCACCGAGCCGGTGAAGTGGTTCACCTTGCGGCCGAAGGCGAGCAGCCAGGCGCCATACTGGGACGCCTTCTCCAGCTCCAGCAGCGCGGCCTCGTCCGGCGGGGGCGGCGGGCCGAACCACGCGGCCAGTGCGTCCACGTCCTCGGGAGGCGCGGGGTCCTCGGGCAGCCGGGCGAGCAGCTCGCGAGCGCGCGGGGGCAGCTCCTCCTGCTTCAGCTCGGAGATGAAGATGCGGGGCAGCCCCGCCGGATGTGACAGATAGATGGCGGACAGGTGCGCGTCCGGGAAGGTGTACGCGCCCGCGGCCTTCCAGCCGAGCCGGATGAAGGGCTGCGAGAAGAGCGCGATGCCTCCACCGGGCCGGGCCAGCGAGCGGAGCGCGACGTGGTCATTGCGGAAGCGGCCCCCGGAGAGCTGCACGAAGGTGCGCGCGTAGGGCACCTCCGCGGCGTAGCGCTCCCACAGCAGGTCCAGGAGACGGTGGGCGGAGTCGGTGGTCATGGGGCGCGAAGCTTACGCCACCACCCGCCGAAGCCCGCCGTGACCGGCCCAGGCCACCGTCCCTCGGGGAAAAGTGCGGCGGCGCGCGGCTCCGGGTCCTTGGAGGGGACTTCAGCCAGAGACGCGCGCCGCCGAGCAGCGAAGCTGCTGAAGACTCGCCTTGGAGTTTCGAGTCTTCACACCGATGGTATGCATTGACTTCTTCCCCGCCACCCCACCCGCTCACCGGAAGCGAGCGCCGGAATAGGGTGTGCTGACGGAAAATGCCAGGACGCTGCAAACCGCGGCACCAACACCGCGTTGAGCTACCTTGAAGTCCTGCTAATCCAAACTTTGTAGCCGCAACATTCCGCCTGAGATGCGTGAAAAGCGGCTCACATCATTTGAATGAGAGAAATTGAGAACTGAGAGTCAGTGCAGATGCTCGGGAAGCATGGGCAGTCCGTGGAAGAAGCGGCGCCCGCTCTCGAAGCGGCGGTGGAAGCAGAAGCGGTCATCCAGGTAGAGCCGCGCCATCTCCTCCTCGCCATAGGCCGTGAAGAAGGTGGCGCGGGCCTCGTCACAAGCGGCCTCGTACGCCGCGCGCAGGGCCTCCCAGTCCTCGGGGGGAGCCTCCTCGCCGCTGAGCCAGGCGCCCTGCTCGACGCCGTATTCGCGCTCCATCAACTCCAACTCCAGCGCCAGGCGGCACACGCGAGGCTCGTCACCAATCGCCTCGTCCGCCATGGTGGTGAGGATGTGGGCCACCAGGAAGAAGCCCGCGTCGGGAGGCACCACCCCGTCCTCACGCGCGGCTCGGAAGGCCACGAGGAGCTGCGCATCCATCGCGTCGTCGCCCAGCTCCAGCAACTGGGTGGCGAGGCCCCGCCACCGCGCCTCCATGTCCCCCGCTTCCTGGAGGTTCAGTGCCTCTTCTCGCGTCTTCTTCATCGTGTAGCTCCTTCGGGAACTGCTCCCGAAAATCTCATCCGGGTCTGACGTCCAACCACGATTACGAGGACGTCCGGATTTACCGTTGCTTGCATCCGCCGTTGGGCGGATGACGGCGCACTGCGGTGGCCGTCCGCTGATGGACGCGTCGTCGCCCGTCGAGCCATGCTGCGCACCACTGTGTCCATTGACCTGCGGGCCGCGACGGCCTCGGATGACTCCTTTCTCTTCGCGCTGTACGCCAGCACCCGGGAGTCCGAGCTCGCCGCATGGGGCTGGGCGCCCGCGCAGCGCGACGCCTTCCTCCGCATGCAGTGGATGGCGCAGTCTCACGACTGGGCAGCCCGCCATCCCGGCGCCGACCACCTGGTGGTGTGCCTCCAGGGCCAGCCCGTGGGGCGCCTGCTGGTCGCGAAGGACGCTGCGGAGTGGCGGGTGGTGGACATCGCCTTGCTGCCCACGCACCAAGGCAGCGGCGTGGGGACCCGGCTGCTGACCCAGGTGCGGGACGAGGCCGGGAAGGCGGGCCTCCCCCTCCGGCTGCGAGTGCTGCGAACCAGCCCCGCGCGCAGGCTGTACGAGCGCCTGGGCTTCGAGGTGGACACCGAGCCGCCCGAGGAGGAGGCCGCCGCCCCCTACGTCGCCATGACGTGGAACCCCGCGCCACGTCAGGACTGATGCACAGCCGAACCATGCGCCGGAAACACGAACGGCCCGCGAGCTGATTGCCCGCGAGCCGCCGCATCCCCCCCCAAACATCAGGACCTACAGGAACACGTTCTCCGGCGTCGGCGTGACGGTCCGGAGGTCATATCCGACGGCACCCGCCTCGGACGGCTGAGGCACGGCCAGCGTCCCGCCACCACCCGAGCCGCCATTGCCACCGCACGCGCCGCCACCACCACCCGCGGAGATGGCCTGGCTGGCGCCTGTGGGGTTCGCGGTGGCGCCCGCGGCGCCCGCGTTCACCGCGATGGTGCCCGTCACGGCAGGCGTCGTGGTGGAGAGCAGTTGGATGATGCCACCGGCACCGCCACCGCCACCGCCCTTGCCCGCACCACCCGCGTTGTTGCCCGCGCCTCCGTTGGCCCCCACCGCACGGACTGCACCGCCCACGGTGATGGAGCCCTTGCCCACGAGGACGAGGACGCCGCCCGCGCCACCGCCCGAACCCGGCAAGTTGGCGGCGCTCCCACCGGCCTCGCCATTGGCGTTGATGGCGCCTCCCGGCGGAACACGGAGCGCGCCCTGCGCCAGGATGACCAGGGAGCCACCGCCCTTGCCTCCGGACACATTCGCCTGCTTGGCACCCGCGCCGCCGCCCAGACCACCGGGGCGCAGGAGCTGCGCGGCCTGAAGGGGCAACAACCCACGTCCCCCCTGGGGCTCACCGGCGGCCGCACGCGCCACGCCTGCCTCCGCGGGCCCGGTGCCGTTGTCTTCGGCGCTGGGGTCCACGATGACCATGCCATTGATGGTGACGTCGCCGGTGGCCCGGATGACCGTCCCGCTGGGGACAATCAATGTGCCGCTGATGGTGACGGTCGTGAACTGCAGGTGATGCCGCCCCCCGAGCGACGCGTATCCCGCGGCCGTGGTCAAATCCAACGTGCTCCCGTTGGCAACGGTGAGCGCCCCCCCGGACCCGTCACCGTAGGCGCCCAGCGAGCCCGTGGCCCCCTGAGGCCCCTGCGGGCCCTGAGCTCCAGTCGGTCCCGCGGGCCCCGCTTCCCCCGCTGGTCCTATCGCGCCCGCGGGCCCCTGGGCCCCCTGCGGCCCCTGGGGGCCGTTGCACACGAAGCGCGTGAGCGCGACGGTCTCCTCGCCCACATCCAGCGTGCCATTGCGGTTGGCGTCGACACCGGTCTCCAGTCGCACGCCCCCGGTGGCGCAGTTGCCGGAGGCCGGCTCCACGGTCGTCCGCATCACCGTGCCCAGGCCGACCTCTCCCTGCGGCCCCGTGTCGCCCGCCGGGCCCACCGGACCCTCGGCTCCCGTGGCGCCCTGCGGACCCGCCGGACCGACAGGCCCCACCGCGCCCGCCGGACCGACAGGACCCAGGTCACCTTGAATCCCCTGCTCCCCCTGGGGACCGACAGGCCCCGGTACGCCCTGCTCACCCCGAAGGCCCTGCGGCCCCTCGGGGCCCTGCGGGCCCACGGCCCCCACCGGTCCCTGCTCGCCGTTGCACACGTAGCGGGTCAGCGAGGCATCAACCTCCTCATCCTCCAGCTCGCCGTTCCGGTTGACGTCGATACCGGTCTCCACCAAGGCGCCGCCCTGGGAACAGTTCTCACCGGAGGGCTCCGACGCGGTCCGCACCAGCGCCGTCAACCCCTGAGGCCCCGCGGGCCCCCCGGCCGGACCCGCGGGCCCCACAGGACCTTGCGGCCCCTGAGGCCCATCCGCGCCAGGCGCACCCGGCTCACCCTGGGGGCCAGCGGGTCCCTCAGCCCCCGGCGCTCCTTCAGCGCCCGCGGGACCCGCAGGACCTTGCGGCCCCTGCGGTCCCGGCGTGCCTTCCTCACACGCCGACAGCACCAGCAGTGCCGTCAGCGGCAGCGCCTGAAACCACTTCTGATACAGCGGGCGTCGCCAGTTCTCTTGCGTCATCTGCCGGTCTCCTCGTCGTGAAACGTCATGCCGAGGGCCTCTGAGCAAGCCTCACGCCACGCCAAGAAGACCGGGGCGACCCAAGAGGTTCGGCGGCAACCGGGCAGATTCTCTCCTGGAGGAGAACCCGCGAAACATTGCCCTGGCGTCCGGGTCGGACGCACCCGCGTGTCACCGGCACGCGAGCCCCCGCTAGCGTCTGCGCTGGACGCATCCGCGTCTGCACCGGACGCACGAGCGCGCGTGACACAGCGAGACAAGGAGGCACCGCGCCTCACGTTTCACTGTATGCCGCCGTCACACACACATGAAACACGCGCGATTCGAGCGCTGGCCGGACCTTTGCTCTGCGAGGATGCGCATTCTTCTCGAAAGGTGACGCACGTGTCAGAGCCCTTCATCGGTCAGGTCATGATGTTCGCAGGCAACTTCGCTCCGCGGGGCTGGGCTTTCTGCCAGGGGCAGATTCTCCCCATCGCCCAGAACACGGCGCTCTTCTCCATTCTGGGCACCACCTATGGTGGCAATGGGCAGACGACGTTCGCCCTGCCGGACCTGCGTGGCCGCTACCCCATGCAGCCGGGTCAAGGCCCCGGTCTGTCCCCCCGCACGCTGGGCGAACAAGGCGGAACTGAAACCGTAACGCTGATTTCGACGCAGATGCCGGCGCACAATCACAGCATGAATGTGAGCAGCCAGGCCGGCGATACGGAAACGCCCATTGGCACCGTGCTCGCGGCGGACTCCACGGCAACAGTGCTCAACTACCGGGCCGCTCCCATCGACGGGACGATGAACCCCGCCGCCATCGGCGTCGCGGGCGGCAGCCAGCCGCACAACAACATGTCGCCCTTCTTGTGCATCAACTTCATCATCGCGTTGGAAGGCATCTACCCGTCGCGAAACTGACGCACCGTGAGCCTTGAGGGCTGCCGTGCCGCGCCCCGTCCAGGCGTGCGAGGCGCGGCAGCCCCACGCGAACGGTCGCCGCGAAACAAGCCCCCCCGTCCAGGTCCGCACTGCCCCTGAGCGGCGGGGTGGGTAGTCCGCTTCACGCTGGGTGGGCATGTGGGGGGCTGCGATATGGCACGGGGGCGGAGGTGGCGGTGCCCGCGTGGCCGCCCCCTCAACTCATCGCCCGGGAGGTCCTCCTCTTCCGGCAGGAGCGCAGGGCGGCGCGCACAGTCCGCCCTATGGAGCCTGGATGAACCCTGAAAGGGGACGCGATGGCCGCAGGTCCACTCCCGTGGCTGCTGACCCATGGCTCGGCGGCCCTGCTCTTCGCCGCCCTGATCGCCGGAGGCCTGGGTGTGCCCATCCCAGAGGACCTGGTGCTGCTGTCGTTGGGCATCCTCGCGCACCGGGACGTCCTTCCCATGGCCCTGGCGCTCGCGGTCGGGATGGCCGGCGTGCTCTGCGGAGACACGGCCCTCTTCCTCACGGCCCGAAGGTTGGGGCCCGCGCTGTACGAGCATCCACGGCTGAAGAAGCTCCTGCCGCCTGAGCGCCGCGAGCGACTGGGCCAGCTCTACGCGCGCCACGGCGGGCGCTGCGTCTTCGTAGGGCGATTTCTCTCAGTGCTGCGCGGGGCGGTGTTCATCATGGCCGCGGTGCAAGGCATGCGGCTGCGCCACTTCCTGCTCTGGGATGGATTGGCGCTGTGCATCAGCGTCCCGGTCGTGGTGGGGCTGGGGTACGCCTTCTCGCACAGCGTGGACGCGGCGGCGAAGGGAACGGCGCGGGCCGAGCACCTGCTGGTGCTGGCCACCACGGCGGCGCTGCTGACGGTGGGCGGCGTGCGCAGGCTGCGCATGCGGCGCCTGGCGCGGCCCCCGCGGTGACGCGCGAAACCCAAGCGGCCCAAAAACAGAAAACCCCCGGTGTCCACGAGGGACACCGGGGGTTTCTCAAAAAGAATCCGGCAGCGACCTACTCTCCCGCGCGGTTTCCCGCGAAGTACCATCGGCTCTGGAGGGCTTAACTTCCGTGTTCGGGATGGGAACGGGTGGAACCCCTCCGACATAGCCACCG
>NZ_JABXEP010000095.1:0-31946 GCF_013372605.1 Myxococcus sp. AM009 | reverse complement strand
CCGGCCCCAGCCCGGCAACCCCAGCCCCCGCCTGTTCCGCCTGCCGGAGCACCGCGCGGTCATCAACCGCATGGGCTTCAACAACCACGGCGCCGACCGGGCCGCCGCGCGCCTGCGGATGCAGACCTGGCGCCCGGGCCCGCTGGGGGTGAACATCGGCAAGAACAAGGACACGCCGTTGGAGCGGGCGGTGGACGACTACGTGGCCTGTGTGGACGCGCTGGCGCCCCTGGGTGACTACGTGGTGGTCAACGCCTCGTCCCCCAACACGCCGGGCCTGCGCAAGCTCCAGGAGCCCGAGCAGCTGGGACAGCTCCTGGGCGCCGTACAGGAGCGCCTGGCCACCGTGGCGCCGGGCAAGCCGCTGTTCCTCAAGATTGCCCCGGACCTGTCCCCCGAGGCCGTGGACGAGGTCGTGGATGTCGCGCGGGCCCAGAAGCTCGCCGGCCTCATCGCCACCAACACCACCGTGGCCCGGCCCTTCGAGCATCCCCTGGCGAAGGAAGCGGGCGGCCTGTCCGGCGCACCTGTCCGCGAGCCGGCCAACGCCGTCATCCGCCGCGCCTGGCTGCGCGGCGGAGGCGCGCTGCCCATCATCGGCGTGGGCGGCGTCTTCACCGCGCAGGACGTCTACGAGAAGCTGCGCGCGGGCGCGTCGGTGGTGCAGGTGTACACGGGCTTCATCTACGAGGGCCCGGGCATGGTGGGACACATCCTCCCCGCCCTGGCCACCCTGCTCGCCCGCGACGGCTACAAGCAGGTCCGCGACGTCATCGGCGCCGAGCACCGGGAGCCCGGCACAGCCAACTGACGCACCGCATCAATTCGCGGACAAAAAATGAGCGCTCGCCGGCGCCTTGGAGTTTCACCGGCGAGCGCCCCGGGCCCAGTGCTTGACGGGCCTCGAAAGCTATGGCTGCACGGTGAGCGAACCGCCGACCGTGCTGACCTCCACCGCATGGGCTCCCGAGCCATACGTCTGCTCGCGACAGCCCAACCGCGCGGGACTGTCGTTGAAACGACCACCGACAGTATTGAATTCCAATCTCACATCCGCCTGGGCCGGCAGCTTCAGCCGGACATCCCCGCCCACCGTGGACACAGAAGTAGTCACGACCTTCCGCGGTGCCAATGCCACGGTGCCGTTCACCGTGCTGACGTCCAACCGCTCCTCCGAGCCGTCCACTTCCACACGGCCATTGACTGTCGCCAGCGACTGCCGCCCCGTCACGCCCGCCACCGTCACCGGACCGCCCACCGTCGCCACGTCCAAACGCGCCCGCCGTGGCACCTTCGCCGTGAACCTCACCGCGGGCCCGCTCCGACGACAGGACCGCGTCTCTTGTTCACACGGACCGCAACAAACCCGCGCCCGGATGACGCCCTTTTCTTGGACGACTTCCACGTCCACCTCGTTCCGGGAATTATTCGAGCCTTCCCTAACAACCGTGATTACCACGTCATTCCCGTCTACCGCATCTACGCGCACCGCGCCATCAACATTGCCGATATGAACTTCAGGCGTGCCGTCCGTATGGAACGTCCACGTCTGGGTGGACGGCGCGGCGGCGAGGATGAGCAGCAAGGGCAGGACCATGTGCGGGCTCCGAGAGAGGTGTGATGCCCCCCTCCCTACGCCCCGGCCCCGCCCTCATTGCGCCCGGTGGAGACTCAGTATCCACACCGCTCTGACATGCCCTCAGGCGTCCGCGCCCCGGGCAATCCGCTGATACAGCGCGTCATGGCGCCGGACCATCTTCTCCAGGGAGAGCTCGCGCGCCACGAAGGCCCGCGCCGCCTGCCCCATGCCTCTCGCCTTCTCGGGATTCGCGAGAAGCTGACGGAAGGCCTGGGCGAGCTGTGCGGGGCGCTCGGGGTCCACCACGAGGCCGCGTTCGCCGTCGCGGACCAGGTCGGTGTTGCCGCCCACGCGCGTCACCACCATGGGGAGCCCCGCGGCCATGCCCTCCATCACCGCGTTGGACATGCCCTCCGCGGTGGAGCAGAGGACGCCGAAGGTCGCCCGGGCGTAGATGGCGGGCACGTCCGTGCGGTGCCGCAGGAAGTGCACGGAATCGGACACGCCCAGCTCACCGGCCAGCTTCTCCAGGCCCGGCCGGCGCGGACCATCTCCCACCAGGAAGGCGTGCAGCGTGATGCCGGTGTGGCGCAGCTGCGCCAGCGCGAGCAGCAGGTCCTCCTGCCGCTTCACCGGGTGATTCATGTTGGCCACGTGGACCACCACCGGCGCGTCCCCTGTGTCGGGGAGCGGGCCGCGCAGCCCTTCGCGCCTGCGGGACTCGAAGCGCGGCAAGTCCAGGCCATTGTGGATGACGGTCACGCGCGAGGCCGGCAGGCCCTCCTCGGTGATGAGCTGGTGGCGGATGGCCTCCGCGTTGCCAATCACATGGTCCGCCATGCGACACAGCTGTGACTGCACCGCGCGGCGCGCCCGCCCCTGCCAGTGCGCCAGGTCCAACCGGCCCACGATGACCTTCGTGCCCGCGAGCTTCGCCGCCGGCACGGCCACCATCGTGGAGTAGAAGTCATGCACGTGCACCAGCTCCACGCGGTTCGCCTTGAGCCAGCGCGCCATGCGGTACACCTGATACGCCGTGTTCGGCTGCACCACGGAGCCCTTGAGCGGGAAGGCCGCCGGCGCGTGGCCCAGCTTCCACACCGCGCCAATCAGCGGCCCCGAATCATCCAGCACGGACACCTGCAGCCGGTAGCTGGCCGGCAGTCCCCGCAGCAGCTCCAGCACCTGCACCTCTGTCCCCCCAATGTGGAAGGACCGGGTGAACTGAACCAGGCGGAGGGGCTCCTGCCCCATCCGCGCCTCCTCACGCCGCATGTCCGGACCCCTCCCACGTCGCCACCACCGGCCCCTGCGAAGCCGGAACCCGTTGCATGTCCGCCGCCTCGGACGCGCGCGCCACCCGGTGCGCCGCCGCCGCCAGCCCGAAGAGCACGTAGCAGTGCGCGGACAGGATGTAGCCGGAGAACAAGTCACACACGAGGTAGCCCACCACCGACGCGGACAAGGCCCGCGCCAGCCACCCCACCTCCTTGTCCCGCGACGCCTGGAAGGCGCCGCCCGCGGCGCCGCCCGCGAACACCATGAAGAACAGCAAGCCCACCCAGCCCAGCTCGCCGATGACGTCCAGGAAGATGTTGTGGGCCACGTAGGCCCGGCGCGCCTCGGGGGGCGCGTACAGGGGCCACGCGTAGCGGAAGCCGCCCGCGCCCACGCCCAGCAGCGGCTTGTCCAGGCTGATGCGGCTGGCCACCTGCCACGCGTAGACGCGGCCCATGGCGGACGCGTCCTCGTGGAACTCGGCCACCGTCTCGTTGCGCTGCCAGAAGCTCTGCGGCGCGAAGATGAGCAGGCCCACCACGAAGAGCGAGCCCACGACAATGGCTTGGATGCGGCGCTTCTCTCGGAAGGCCCACAGCGCCATGGCCGCGGACAGGCCAATGAAGCCGCCGCGCGAGTGCGAGACGACGATGGCCGCCACCGCGAGGACGGCCGCCGCCAGACACGCCAGACGCCACAGCCAGCCGCTGCCCTTGCGCGCCACGAAGGCCACCGCCAGCGGCACCACCAGCGCCAGGTTCATGGCCATGTGGTTCGGGTCCGCGTAGACGCCCACCCAGCGCGCGCGGAAGCCCTCCACCAGGTCCTCGCCCACCAGGTACCAGTTGATGGCGCCCACGGACGTCACCACCGACGCCAGCACCAGGGCCCCGCACACCACCGCCAGCCGGCGGCCCGTGGTGATGACGTTGACGAAGGTGATGTAGATGGCCGTCAGCTTCAACAGCTCGATGCCCGTGGTGGTCGTCACCTCCGGATTCACGGACCAGCCAACGGACGCCACCGCCAGCGTGGAGAAGGCGATCAGCGCCAGACCGCGCGAGCCGTCCACATACAGTGGCTCCGCCCGCCCCAGCCGGCGCATCACCATGAGTCCCGCCGCCACCCCCGACGTCACCAACGCGAGGCGCAGCGGCGCGAGCGCGGGAATCCACTCACCCGGCGCCGCGTACATGACCGCCGCGAAGGCGGTCAGCGCATAGAAGGCCCACACGTCACGGCGCTGCCCCTGCTCTCCCAGCACCATTCACTCCACCTCCCGGCAGTTGCGTCGCGCACCAATACGCGTGCCTGGGCGAAAGCAGAGGACATGCCAGGGGCCCTGTCGGGCAAAGCCCTGAATCTTCTAGGACGGGACGGCCTCGCCGGACATGCGGGCCGCCCCGGACTGAAATTCCTACGGGAGGGGGCTGCTCTCCATGGGAAGAACCGCCGAGGCCACCGGCTCCAGCCGCCCGTCCTGGAGCCAGGGCGTGCCCAGCTCCTCCAACAACCGCGACAGGGTCAGCGTCACCAGACGGCGCAGCTCCGCGTGCGCCTCCGGCGCCACCGCCGGCTCCAGGCCCTTCAGGGCGCGCTCGGCCGCGGAGGTGCGCAGGCGCGGCGCTTCCGGAGCGCCTTCGAAGAGGCGCTGGCCCAGCTCCACCACCCGCCCCAGCGGCACCGGACGCGCGTCCGCGCGCTCCTCCAGCACCGCCATGGCGACGACGGCGGCGAAGAGGCGCTCCAGGCCCAGCGTCTCCAGGGGCACGCCGAAGCGGGCCAGGGCCTCGCGCGCCGAGTCGTCGGTGCCGCCCAGCACACCCCGGAACACCTGCACCTGGGCCTCCGCGCGGGCCAGCAGCGCCTCGGTGGCGGCCAGCTCGCGCCGGGAGCGGAACGGCACAGGCTCCGCGCCTTCCACGCGCAGCGCCCGCCGGGGCCGCTTCTGGCGCAGCGCGGACAGGGCGGCCGCCTCCTCCGGAAGCACCATCAGCACGCCCTCCCGCATGGCGCCCGGCGCCTTCGCCAGCCGGTCCGCGCGGAACTTGAGCTGGAGCGTGAGCGAGAAGCCCGTCTGGAAGATGCGCCGCAGCGGCGTGTCGCGCAGCACGTCCGTGGCGCGCTCCGGGTCCGCGCCCGTCAGGTGCTCGAGCGCCAGGGACAGGTAGTCCCGCACCGTCTCGCTCGCATGGCGGACGGCGTCCAGGTCCCCCGGGTCCGCCAGGTCCGCCACCAGCGCGGCGCTGGCCACCTCGCGCAGCTCGTCCTCCGCGTTCACCGCCTCCACCATCGTCAGGCCGCGGAAGGCCGCCTCCAGGTAGTCCACGTGGGCCGTGGTGGGCGCCAGCCCCGCACGGGCGGCGGACGCGGGAGAAGGCGCCACGTCCACGCGGCTGAACAGGGACACCGCCTCCTCCAGCGACGGGAAGCCCATGTCCTGGAGCCGGCCGCGGCGGAACTGGTACGCGGTCTCCTCCAGCTCACTGGGAATCTCCCAGCGCACGGCCTCCAGCAGCCGCACGGCCTCGAAGGGGTTCTCCGCGATGAGGTCGTTGAGGAGCGAGCGGACGGCGGACATCTCCACGCCCTCCGCCTTGATTTCGACGAGGTAGCGCCCCTCCGGGGTCTCCATCGTCATGCCCGCCGGGTTGACGTCCGGGTTCTCCTCCAGGTCATGCACCTCGACGAACTCGCGCAGGAGGATTTCGAGCACCTCCAAATCCAGCCCGTGCAGCTTGCGCAGGAACTCGCCGGTGTCGTCCACCCCGCCCCGCGCGGCGCGCAGCCAGGTGAGGACGGCGTGGGCGTCCAGCGCGTCCCGCCGCCAGCCGCCCAGGTCCACGAAGGCGCGGAACTGGCCCGGCGAGGCGAGCTGCACCAGCTCCGTTGAATCCGCGAGCCCCAGCTCCTGGATGGTGACGTAGAGGTCCTCGGCGGGCATCGAGCGCACCAGCGCGCGGGCCTCCGCGACATCCAGGAGGGCGTCCACCCGCTGACGCGGGGACAGCCTCATCAACCGCTGACGCAGCTCCCGGGGAGCCAGCTGCGTGTCGCTTCCATTTCCCTTGCCGTTTTCGGACACGGCGCGGTCCCTACCACAGCGCCCCCCGGCCCGGGAGCAGAACCCCACCGGGAGCGGCGGCTACCGGATGATGCCGGCGGCCCTCAGACGCGGGTGGACTTGCCGAAGGTGTCCAGCAGCGCGCCCCACACCTGGTCCACGCCCAGCTTCTCCGTGGAGGAGAACGGGAGGATGACCTCCAGCGGCAGGTCCATTGTCTTGGAGAGCTCCACCAGCCGAGGCTTGCGCTTCGCCTTGACGAGCCGGTCCACCTTGGTGGCCACCACCAGCACCCGGCGGTCGTGCGCCTGGAGATAGTCGAGCGTGGCCAGGTCGTCCGGCGTGGGGCCCACCTCCACGTCCACGATGCTGACCACGGCCTCCAGGCGGTGCCGCTTCTCCAGGTAGGTGGTGATCATCTTCTCCCACTGGGCCTTGTCCGCCTTGCTGGCCTTGGCGAAGCCGTAGCCCGGCAGGTCGGCCAGGCGGAGCTGGTGGCGGACGCCGCCGCGCTCCAGGTCCACGTCGAAGAAGTTCAGCGTCCGGGTGCGCCCCGGCGTGTTGGACACGCGCACCAGCTTCTTGCGGCCGGTGAGCGCGTTGATCATGGAGGACTTGCCCACGTTGGAGCGGCCGACGAAGGCCACCTCCGCCGTGTGGTCCGTCGGGTAGCCCTTGGGCTCCACGGCGGTGGTGACGAAGCGTGCGTCGAGGACCTTGATCACAACGTCATTTCTTGGCCGACGGATCCGCGGCGCGGCGGGCGCGCTCGGCGGACCAGTGGTCGATGGCCTTGAGCGACTCCTTGAAGTCGAACGGCCGGAGGGAGGGCGAGGATGCGTCGTGGCAGGAGCGGCACTGCTTCTCCGACGGGTCCACCAGGCCCACCAGCCGCGCCAGCTCCGAGTCCTTCATCACGTACTCGGGCGAGTAGTACTGCCCCCCGCCGTGGCACGTCTCACAGGAGACGCTCACGGTCGCCTGGGTGACCTGCTCCGGCGAGTGGCATGACAGGCAGCGCCCGTCCTTCTTCTGCTGCTCGGAGAGCGAGCTCTCCGCCCGGGCGTGCTTGGACTTCATCCAGGTGTCGTAGGCCTCGGGGTGGCAGCCCTTGCAGCTGTCCGGGCCTACGAAGTCGGCGCCCCCGGCCGCCCCGGCGGCGGCCAGCACGAGAAGGGAGAGGATCCGGATGCCAGGAACGCGCATGGAGCCGGAGTAGCAGAGCCCCCCGGACGGGGCAAGGCGTCTCGTGGTTGAATGACCGGCAGAAACTTCCGTCGGGCATAGGGGGTTGCTAGAGCCTTGCCCGCCCGTTCCAGCAGGGAGGAGCCGTATGCGCATCCTGACCGTCCTCGCCGTCCTCACCTTCGCCGTCCCCGCCGCCGCCAAGCCCTGGCAGGGCATTGAGCCGGGGGTGTCGAAGCGCGGCGAAATCATCAAGAAGTTCGGCGAGCCCTCGCGCACCGTCAGACAGGACGGCAAGGAGATCATCGCCTACCTGGCCGAGGAGGCCATCAAGGGCACCACCCAGGCCCAGTTCAAGGTGGATCCGGACACGCAGTTGGTGGAGCGCATCGACGTGTTCCCCGGGCCCATCATCGACAAGGAGACGGTGGAGAACAGCTACGGCCCCGCCTGCCCCTCCGGCGCCGCGCCCGCCACGCCCTGCTACCTGCGCAAGCTGACGGACGACTTCCGCACCTACTTCCTCTACCCCCGCCTGGGCCTGGCCATCTTCTTCAATGAGAATGGCAAGACGGTTCAGTCGCTGACGTTCACCACGCAGAAGGCCGCGAAGTAGGGCACGCCCGTGCACGTCTTCGGACTGACGGGGGGCATCGCCTCCGGGAAGAGCACCGTGACGCGCGTGCTGCGGGAGCTGGGCGCGGAGGTGCTGGACGCGGACGTGCTTGCCCGCGAGGTGGTGGAGCCGGGCACGCCTGGGCTGGCCGCGGTGGCGGCGCGCTTCCCCGGCGTGGTGGGCTCGGACGGCCGGCTGGACCGGGCGAAGCTGGGCGCGCGCGTCTTCGGGGACCCCGCGGAGCGGGCCGCGCTCAACGACATCACCCACCCGCTGGTGCGTCAGGCCTTCATGGACAAGCTCCAGGCGCTGGAGGCGCGGGGCGTGGCGCGCGTCATCTATGACGTGCCCCTGCTCATCGAAAGCGGCATGCACGCCTGGATGGAGGCCGTGGCGGTGGTGTGGGTGCCCCGCACGGTGCAGAAGGCCCGGCTGATGTCCCGCGACGGGCTGAGCTCCGACGCCGCCGAGGCCCGGCTGGCCGCCCAGCTCCCCCTGGACGACAAGCGCGCCCACGCCACCTGGGTCATCGACAACAGCGGGGACCTGGCCTCCACCCGCGCCCAGGTGGAAGCGATGTGGCGCGCCATGCTCGCGCGCGGCTGAGCGCCGGGTATGCTGCGCGCCGCATGAGCGAGACGCGCAAGAAGGCCACGGCCGGAACGTACTTCCTCACCGGCTACCCGGGGTTCATCGGAAAGCGGCTGGTGGAGCACATCGCCCGTGAGGACCCGAAGGGGCACATCTACGCGCTGGTGCAGCCCAAGTCATTCAAGGAAGCCCAGCAGCACGCCGCCCAGGTGAAGGGCGCCAAGGTGGAGCTGCTCACCGGTGACGTGGTGGACATGCACCTGGGCCTGTCGGGCGAGGAGTACCAGCGCCTGTGCGAGCGGGTGACGGACATCTTCCACCTGGCGGCGGTGGCCCAGTTGGGCGTGGCCAAGGAGACGGCCTGGCGGGTCAACGTGGACGGCACCCGCAACCTGCTGGAGTTGGCCCGGGACTGCGGGAAGCTCACGCGCTTCAACTACTTCTCCACCTGCTACGTGTCCGGAGACCGCCTGGGCGTCATCGCCGAGGACGAGCTGGACCGGGGCCAGGGCTTCCGCAACGCCTACGAGGAGACGAAGTTCCAGGCGGAGCGGCTGGTGCAGCGCGCGGGCGCCACCCTGCCCATCACCGTCTTCAGGCCCTCCAGCGTGGTGGGGGACTCCCGCACGGGGGAGATTGACCGCTTCGAGGGGCCCTACTACCTGGGCATCCTGCTGGTGACGTCGCCGCTGGTGGTGCCCCTGCCCCTGCCGGGCAACGGCGTGGCGCCGCTCAACGTGGTGCCGGTGGACTACGTGGTGGAGGCGGTGTGGCGCCTGTCGAAGGACCCGCGCGCCCAGGGCAACACCTTCCACCTGGTGGACCCCAACCCGATGAGCGCGCGCCGCGTGTACGAGCTCATCGCGGAGAAGTCGAACAAGAAGCTGCCGCGCTTCAACCTCTCCGCGCGGGCCGCGGACGTCATGCTGCGGCTGCCGCTGCTGGAGAAGCTGGCCCGCCCGCAGCGCGCCGCCATCAGCTACGTCAACCACCTGGCCATCTATAACTGCCACAACACGCTGGAGCTGCTGGACGGCACGGGCGTGCGGTGCCCTCCCCTGTCGTCCTATCTGGATCAGCTCGTGGCCTACGTGCGGGAGCAGTACCGCAAGCGCCGTGAGGGCTCGGACGAGGACGACCCGTTGGATCAGGGCGGCGCACCCGACGCGGAGCGTCCCTGAGCACGCGCGGCGGCCAGCCGTGGTAGATCCACGGTTCCCATGCCACGCACCTACCAGCCAGGCGACACGTTCACGCACGTCCGCGAGTGCGACCGGTACCGGCCGATTTACTACGCGGGCGCTTCGGGGGACTACAACCCCATCCACATCGACCCGGAGGCAGGCACCGCCGCCGGGCTCAACGGCAACATCCTCCAGGGGCTGTGCACCCTGGGCTGGGTGGTGGAAGCCATCGCCGGCTTCGTGGAGGACCCGGGCCGGGTCCGCCGCGTGAAGGCGCGCTTCTCGCGCCCGGTGCGGCCCGAGGACACGATTACCTTCCAGGGCCGCGTCACGTCCGTCCAGGACGGGCGGCTCACGGCGGAAGTCTCAGCCACCAACCAGCGCGGCGAGGACGTCCTCAAGGGCGCCGTCGTCGAAGCCTTCATCGGGTAACGGCCATGGCGCTCGACAAGCAATTCATTGGCCGTGAGTACGGCCCCTACCGCTACACCCTGGGCGAGGAGAAGCTGCGCGAGTTCACGCTCGCCGTCGGCGGCGCGAAGCCGGGCGCCGGGACGCCGGGCGAGCCCCCCGCGCACGTCAGCCCGCTCCTCTACGACGCGCAGGCCGCCCAGGCGGGGCCGCACGGGGGCCTCATCGCCTTCCCCAGCTTCGCCGTCGTCTTCGCCATCCGCCCCTTCAGCGCCGCCATCGCGGACCCCGCGCTGAACATCAACATGCAGATGCTGGTGCACGGTGAGCAGGACTTGGAGTTCCTGGACGTCATGCGCCCCGGCGACGTGATGACGACCACCGGCCGCGTCGCGGACCTCTACGAGCGCGCCCGCATGGGCTTCGTCGTCGTCACCAGCGAGTCGCGCAACCAGCACGGCGCCCTGGTGGTGAAGGGCACGTGGTCAGCCATCATCCGCGGCTAGCCGTCAGCCCGCGGAGATGACGCCCTCATCGATGAGCTGGACGAGGATGCGCGCGGTATCCAGCCGCGTCATCCCCGACAGCGAGAAGAGGTCCTCGTAGCTCACCGAGCCGTCAATCTGCGCCAGCACGAAGCCGGCGCGGTGGTCCAGGTTGAGCCAGATGATGTCGTCCGGCTGCAGGCGCACCGCGGGCACCCGGCCCAGGTCCCCCAGCTTGGACTCCAGCCGGGCCATCAGCATCCGCTCACTGCGCGCGCGCAGCGACTCCACGCGGACGTCGGACGGCGCCAGCTCCTTCGCCTTGAAGAGCAGGTCCACCGCCCCGGAGTGGTCATCCAGCTCCAGCAGGTCCTCGGCCCCGCGCAGGAGCAGGTCCAGCTCGCTCTCCACCACGGGGAGGCCGAACTCCTGGGTGTGGCCCTCGGGGATGCCGAACTCGTCGGTGTCCCCCTTCGTCTGGATGACGGGCTCGTCGAACTCGATGACCACGTCGCGCGACAGCAGCTCCAGCACGTCCGCCGGCGTGCCTTCCAGCGCCTCCGGAAGGACGACGGGCGCCGAGGGTGACTTGCCACCGCCGTCCGAGGGGCCGCCCTGCCCTTCCGCCCAGGCGCCCCAGTCGCCTTCCAGCGCCGGTGAGACGGGCAGGTCCGCGTCGGTGGGCGCCAGCCGTCCCAGCGTGGGCTCCAACTCCGCGGGCCGCTCGAACGGCGTCGCCGCGCCCCGTGACGGCGCACCCGCGGCGGCCGCCAGGTACTCCCGGGCGCGGGGGTTGGTCGGATCCAGCTCCAGCGCGCGCTCGAAGAGACGCTGCGCCCCCTGGACGTCGCCACTGAGGCGCAGCCACAGTCCTGCCTCGATGAGCTGGTTCGCGCGCTGGCTGCTCATCTACCGCCCCGTGCCGCTCGGCGCCGGGCCCTTGAGCTGCGCCAGACATCCCGTGAGCAGCTCACACGCGCGGCCCAGCGCCGCCACGTCCTCGCCCGCCCGGACCGCACGCGCATGCTCCAGCACCTGCTCCGCGCGAGGCATCACCTCCGGCGCCAGCCCCCCTCCGCCCGGCAGCAGCCGCGCCCGCGTCAGCGCGTCCACCACGTCGCGCGCCAGCGAGTCCAGCGCCACGCGCCGCGTCTTCAGCTCCTCGGACGCCCGCGCGGCGATGAGGTAGCCGCGCTGCTCGTCCATGATGCGCTGGAGCTCCTCCTCCGTGAGGCCGCTGGACGCGGTGACGGTGATTGACTGGCGCAGCCCCGTCTCCCGGTCCTTCGCGTGCACGGAGACGATGCCCTCCGCGTTGATGTCGAAGGTGACGTCAATCTCCACCTGGCCCCGCGGCGCCTCCCGCAGACCGGTGAGGGCGAACTCGCCCAGCAGCTCGTTCTGGTGGGCCAGGTCGTGCTCGCCCTGGAGCACCATGATCTTCACCACGCGCTGGAAGTCCTTCGACGTGGCGAAGACCTCCGTGGCGGACGTGGGCACGGTGGTGTTCTTGGGGATGAGCCGGCGCACGGAGCCCCCGGCGATGGCCACGCCCAGGCTCTGCGGCGTCACGTCCAGCAGGAGCAGCTCGTGCTCCGCCTGCACCAGCGCGTGGGCCTGGATCGCCGCGCCCAGCGCCACCACCTCATCCGGGTGGACGCCCTTGCACGGCTCGCGGCGGAAGTAGCCGCGCACGGCCTCCACGACTTTCGGCATGCGCGACATGCCGCCCACGAGGATGACCTCCTTGAGCTCGGAGGCGCGCACCCCCGCCTCGCCGAGCACCTCGGTGGTGAGCCCCACCACCCGCTCCGCCAGGTCGGACGTCAGGTCCTCCAGCTTCTCGCGGCTCAGCGTGGCCTGGAGGTGCAGCGCCGCCCCGCCGCCGGGCGGCGTGCAGATGAAGGGCAGGTTGAGCCCCGCCTCGCGCACGCTGGACAGCTCCACCTTGGCCTTCTCCGCCGCGTCCTTGAGCCGCTGCAGCGCCATGCGGTCCTTGCGCAGGTCGATGCCGTGCTCCTTCGCGAAGCCGAAGACGAGCCATTCGATGATGCGGTTGTCCCAGTCCTCGCCGCCCAGGTAGGTGTCACCCCCGGTGCCCACCACGTCGAAGACGCCCTGGGAGATATCCAGCACGGACACGTCGAAGGTGCCGCCGCCCAGGTCCAGCACCGCCACGCGCCCGTTCACCGTGCGGCCGAAGCCGTAGGCCAGCGCCGCCGCCGTGGGCTCATTGATGATGCGCAGCACGTCCAGCCCGGCGATGCGGCCGGCGTCCTTGGTGGCCTGGCGCTGGGCGTCGTTGAAGTAGGCCGGCACCGTGATGACGGCCTTGGTGACGGGCCGGCCGAAGTGCGCGTCCGCGTCCGCCTTCAGCTCCTGGAGAATCATGGCGCTGATTTCGGGGACGGACAGGTCCTTGCCGCCCATGCGGATGCGCAAGTCGTCATGCTGCCCGGCCACCACCTCGTAGGGCAGCGCGCGCAGCGAGTCCTGCACCTCGTGCGAGGAGAACTTCCGGCCGATGAGCCGCTTGGCCGCGTACACCGTCTCCTGCGGATTGGTGATGGCCTGCCGCTTGGCGATGCTGCCCACCAGCCGCTTGCCATTCTTCGCCATGGCCACGACGGAGGGCGTGAGCCCCTGCCCCGTGCGGTTCTTGATGACGACGGGCTGGCCGTCCTGGACGGTGGCGACGATGCTGTTCGTCGTTCCCAGGTCGATGCCAATGAGGGGTTCGGGCTCAGCCATGGGGAACCGTACTCACTCCTAGAACGTCCAGCGCAGCTTCTTGAGCGCCGCCTTCGCTTCCGCGTTGTCCGGGGCCAGCTTCGCCGCATCCTCGAAGGCCCGCTTGGCGAGTTTCTTCGATCCGCCGTCCAACAGCACCTTTCCCAACGTCAGTTGGTGCTCGACCTTGTCGGGGTCCAGCTCCACGGCGCGTTGCGCCAGCCCTCGGCTTTCGGCCGCATCCTGCCCCAGCAGGTGCCCCAGACGGGCGCAGCGCCAGGCGGCCTCGGCGTTCTGGTCGTCCAGCGAGCAGGCGAGCCGGTAGGCAGCCATGGCCCCGTGGGTGTCACCATGCTGCTCCATCTCCCGCCCCCGAGCCACTTCGATGGTCGCCCGCTGCGAGTCATGCCCCCGGCGCGCCTTGACCAGGAGAAGCGCGGCTTCGCGGTTCTTCGGGTCGATCGTCTGGACTTGATGGAAGTCGTGATAGGCCCGCTCCCAGTCACCACTGGCGATGGCGGCCTTGCCCCGGGCCATGAGTTCGGCCAACCGCCCCGTGCGGGCCAGGTAGGGATGCCGGGCCAACCGGGCCTGCCGCTCCGCCCGGCGCGCTTCGGACGCGCCATCCTCCGGCGGCGGCGCCAGCGGACGCGATGGCGGCGGAATGGACGAGGGCCGGCTGGACGCCACGGGCGGCCGGGGCGCGGGGGGAGGCGGCGAAACCCGGTGCACCGGCGGCGGCTCAGGCGTCAGGAGTTGCTGCGCGGGCGCGGGAGGCGGCGGCGCGGCGGCTGGCGGCGGCGCGGCGGCGCGTTCGGCCTGCGCCAGCGCCGGATTCGCGCGCAGGTAGGCCTCGCGCTTGTCGGGCTGCATCAGCACGTTGTGCGCGTCCGTGAGGCGCCGGAAGATGCGCTCCATTCGGGCGCGGAAGCTGCCCAGGTTCTTTCCGAAGTAGCGGTCCGGATGGAAGCGGCGCGAGGCGTTGTAGTACGCCTGCTTCACCTCCGCCGCCGGCGCCCCGGGCTTCAGCCCCAGCACGGCGAAGTGGTCCATCGCGTCGAGCGCGCGCTCCAGCTCGATGATTTCCTTCTTCCGCTCCGGCTCCAGGTCCACGGCCTCCGCCATGGCCGCGTCCACCACGGGCGCGGGCGCGCCCCGAGGCACCACCCGCGCGGGGACGATGGCGCCCTTGGCCCGCAGCGCCAGCAGCACGGCGATGGTGCGCGGCTCGCCCAGCTTGGAGCGCGCCAGCACCTGGTCGATGCGCTCCACGCGCCCCACGAGTTGGAGCACCGCGCCCTCTTCCGCGGTGAGCTGAAGCCGAGCCGCATCCAGTTGGGGCACCGTGGCGAGGTGATCCGTCAGGGCCCCCAGCCCGATGATCGTGTTTGGCGCACTCACAGTGACGGTCCGAGTCCTGACTCCAAGAGAGGGAAGACGGCCACGCCCGTCAGTTGCTGGCGAGCACGCGCTCGAGGATGGACAGGCCTTCGTCCAGCTCGCGCTCGGTGACGATGAAGGGCGGCGCGAAGCGCAGGGTGCGCTCGCCAGCGGCGTTCACCAGCAGCCCCTCCCCACGCAGTCGGGCGATGACGGGCGCCACCTCGCAATCCAGCTCCACGCCCAGCAGCAGCCCCTGGCCGCGCACGGCCTGGATGCGGCCCGCGGGCAGCCGGCCCTGGAGCTCACGCGCCCGGGCGATGAGGTAGGCGCCCTTCTCCTGGACCTCGTCCAGGAAGCCGGGACGGCGGAGGATGCGCACCACGGCGTTGGCGGCGGCCGCGGCCACCGGGTTGCCACCGAAGGTGGAGCCGTGCGTGCCCGGCGTGAGGCTTGCGCCCAGCTCGTCCTTGCAGAGCATGGCGCCAATGGGCAGGCCGTTGCCCAGCGCCTTGGCCACGCTGATGCCGTCCGGGACGATGCCCTCGTGCATGAAGCCGAACGGCTTGCCGGTGCGCCCCATGCCCGTCTGCACTTCGTCCACCAGCAGCAGCAGCCCGTGCTCGTCACACAGCGCGCGCAGCCCGGCGAGGAAGCCCTGGGGCGCCACGCGCACCCCGCCCTCCCCTTGAATGGGCTCCACGAGGATGGCGGCGGTCGCCGGGCCCACGGCCGCGCGCACCGCCGCGAGGTCGCCGTAGGGCACATGGGTGAAGCCGGGGGGCAGCGGCTCGAAGCCCTTCTGGTACTTCGTCTGGCCGGTGGCGGTGACGGTGGCCAGGGTGCGGCCGTGGAAGCTGCTGTCGAAGGAGATGACCTCGAAGCGCTCCGGCGTGCCGCGGTCCTTCATCACCTTGCGCGTCAGCTTGAGCAGCGCCTCGTTCGCCTCCGCGCCCGAGTTGCAGAAGAACGCGCGCGACAGGCCGGACCACTCGGTGAGCTGCGCGGCCAGGTCAATCTGCGGCTGCGAATAGAACGCGTTGGAGACGTGCCACAGCGAGTCGAGCTGCGCCTTCGCCGCGGACACCACGTCCGGGTGGCAGTGGCCCAGCGCGCACGTGGCGATGCCGCCAATCAGGTCCAGGTACTCGCGGCCATCCGTGTCCCAGACGCGCGTTCCCTGGCCCCGAACCAGCACGAAGGGCGGCTGCTTGTAGTTCTGCAGCAGGTGGCGCTTCGCCTTCTGGACCAGGGCGTCGGTGGAGGCGTCGGACGATGCGGAGGGGGAAGGCTCGGAGTGCGACAAGGCAGTCATCCTTCGTGCGGTACGGTGCCCCTCCGCATATAGCGCGCTACAGGATGTAGCGCGACAGGTCCTCATCCTGGACGATGGCGGCCAGGCGCTCGCGCACGTAGGCGGCGTCCACCTGGAAATCCCGGGGCCCCAGCTCACTGGCGGAGAAGGACACCTCGTCCAGCAGTCGCTCCAGGATGGTGTGCAGCCGCCGGGCGCCGATGTTCGCCGTGCGCTCGTTGGCCTGCTGGGCGATGCGCGCCAGCTCCGTCACCGCGTCGTCGGTGAAGGACAGACGCACACCTTCGGTGCCGAGCAGCGCCGTGTACTGTCGCAGGAGTGAATTCTTCGGCTCCCGGAGGATTCGGACCAGGTCCTCGCCCGTCAGGGGCTCCAGCTCCACGCGGATGGGGAAGCGGCCCTGCAGCTCCGGGATGAGGTCGCTGGGCTTGGAGACGTGGAAGGCGCCGGCGGCGATGAAGAGCATGTGGTCCGTCTTCACGACGCCGTACTTGGTGTTGATGGTGGAGCCCTCGACGATGGGGAGGATGTCCCGCTGGACGCCCTCCCGGGACACGTCCGGGCCGCCCCCGCCCTTGCCGCCCTCGCGGCTGGCGATCTTGTCGATTTCGTCGATGAAGATGATGCCGTTCATCTCGGCGCGGACCACGGCCTCGCGCTGGACGCGGTCGGGGTCCACCAGCTTGGCGGCCTCTTCCTTGCGCAGGAGCTGGAGCGCCTCGGGCACGCGCACGCGGCGACGGCGCGTCTTGTTCATGCCCGGCATGTTCTTGAAGAGGTCCTGGAGGTTGACGCCGATCTCCTCCATGCCCTGGCCGGAGAAGCCCCGCATGAAGGTGGGGGACGACTCCGCGGTCTCCACCTCCACCTCCACGTCATCCAGGGTGCCGGCGCGGAGCTGCGCGCGGAACTTCTCTCGCGCGGTGTCGCTGACCCGCTGGGCCGGCGGGGGGGGCGGCGGGGCGAAGCCGAACGGCGGCGTCGCGGACGAAGCCTTCACGCCGTTGCCCTGCATCAGCTCAATCAGGCGGTCCTCGGCCAGCTCCTCGGCGCGGGGGCCGACCTTCTCGGTCTCCTCCTCGCGGACCAGCGCGATGGCGGCCTCGACGAGGTCGCGAATCATCGACTCGACGTCACGGCCGACGTAGCCGACCTCGGTGAACTTGGAGGCCTCCACCTTGACGAAGGGCGCCTGCGCGAGCTTCGCCAGCCGGCGGGCAATCTCCGTCTTCCCCACGCCGGTGGGGCCAATCATGATGATGTTCTTCGGGTGGATTTCGTCGCGCAGGTCGTCGTTGACCTGCTGGCGGCGCCACCGGTTGCGCAGGGCAATGGCGACGGCGCGCTTGGCGGCGTCCTGTCCGACGATGTAGCGGTCCAGCTCGCTGACGACCTCGCGAGGCGTGAAGGCGGACAACTTGCGCGATTCGGCCACGGGGTGTGTCTCCTAGAGCTCTTCGATGGAGATGTTGGCGTTGGTGTAGATGTCGATTTCACCCGCGATGGTGAGCGACTGGTGGACCACGTCGCGAGCGGACATCTGGGTGTGCGCCATGAGCGCGCGCGCGGCGGCGAAGGCGTAGGGGCCACCGCTGCCCACTGCGGCGATGCCGTAGTCGGGCTCAATCACGTCGCCCGCGCCGGAGAGGATGAACGTCTTCTCCTTGTCGGCGACGATGAGGAGCGCCTCCAGCCGGCGGAGGAAGCGGTCGGTGCGCCAGTCCTTGCCCAGCTCCACGCAGGCGCGGGCCATGTTCTTCTGGTGCTCCTTGAGCTTGGTCTCGAAGCGCTCGAAGAGCGTGAAGGCGTCCGCGGTGCTGCCCGCGAAGCCGGCGAGCACCTGGCCTTCACCCAGGCGGCGGACCTTCTTCGCCGTGTTCTTCATCACGGTCTTTTCGAGGGAGACCTGGCCGTCGCTGGCGATGGCGACCTTCCCGTCACGCCGCACGCAGAGGATGGTGGTGCCGTGGAACATAGGACCCGGGGTTTAACAAGCCGGACGCGGCGTTTCCAAGGAACAGTGACTGGCTGTCTGCTCTCAGACTTCAAAAAGGGAGCACCCACGGAACCACCAGCACCGCCAGCGCGACGATGAGCGCCTGGAGCGGGATGCCCACCCGGGCGTAGTCGGCGAACCGGTAGCCTCCGGGGCTCATGACCAGCGTGTTCACGGGCGACGCGATGGGCGTGGCGAACGCCGCCGACGCGGCGATGGCCACCCCCATCAACAGCGGCTCGGGCCGAAGCTCCAGGGTCTCCGCGATGCGGAGGGCCACGGGGGCCACGAGGACGGCGGTGGCCGTATTGGAGATGAACAGGCCCAGGGTGGACGTCACGATGGCGAGCACCGCCAATACGGCGTGAGGGCTGGCCCCGGTGAAGAGCCCCTCCAGGCCCGCCACCGCCAGCTGCGTCACGCCGGTCCGCTCCAGCGCGGTGGCCAGCGGGAACATCCCGGCGATGAGCACCACGCTCTCCCAGTTGACCGTTCGGTAGACGTCCACGGAGCGCACGCACCCCGTGAGCACCATGGCCACCGCCGCGAGCAACACGGCGACCACGTTGGGCAGCAGGCCCAGGGCCATCACCGTCAGCATCGCCAGGGTGATGACGACGGCGAGCGCCGCCCTGCGCGGGTCCGCGAGGCGGTCGGTCCGCGGGTCGGGCTCTGCGAGCAGGATGAGGTCCCTTCGGGCCTCGGACAGGTTGCGCAGGTGCTTCTTGCGGCCCTTCACGAGCAGGGTGTCGCCGCGCCGCAGCGTGAAGTCCTTGAGGGCGGGAGAGGAGGCATCCACCACCGCGTCCGTGCCCCGGCGAATCGCGAGCACCGTGGCCCGGAACTGGTCACGAAAGCGCGCCTCCCGGAGCGTATGGCCCGCCAGCGCCGAGCGGCGGGGAATCACCACCTCCGCGAGCGACTCCTCGGGAGGCAGTGACAGGGACTGCAGGGACGGGAGGCGCTCCAAGCCCCAATGCTCCACCGTCGCGGCGACGGCCTCCTCATGGCCCTGGATGACGAGGACTTCGTCCGGTCCGAAGGGGCGGTGCGGAACCACCGGATGCGCCGCGCCCGCCGACGAGATGCCCACCACGTTCACCGCGTGCGCGGAGCGGAGGTTGGCCTCGCCGAGCGTCCGGCCTACGAGCTTCGAGCCACGAGGAACGCGCAGGGCATGAAGCAACGTCCCCAGGCCGTACTCACTGGCGAAGTCCTCGGGCGACAGCACGGCCTGCGCCGCGACCTGCCCCTGCGCCGCCGAGGGCAGCAGGTACTTGCCGACGAAGATGAGGAACAGCATGCCCGCGGCGAGCATCACCACGCCGATGGGGAAGAAGGTGAAGAAGCGGAACGGCTCATGGCCCGCGTCCCGGAGCGCCCCGCTCGCGATGAGGTTGGGTGGGGTGCTGATGAGCGTCAGCATGCTGCCCAGGTGGGCGGCGAACGCGAAGGGCAGGAAGATGCGAGCGGGCGGGATTCCACGCCGCAGGGCGAGCGTCCCCACCACTGGCATCAGGATGGCCACGGTCCCCGTGGAGCTCATGAAGGCGGACAGCGCGGCGGTGGCCAGCATCACCACTGCGATGGTGCGCCCCTCCCCTTCCCCAGCGAGGTGGCCCAGCCGCTGTCCCAGCCACCCCGCGAGTCCCGTCTCCGTGATGGCGCCGCCGATCACGAAGAGCCCCACGAGCATGATGACCACCGGGTTGCTGAAACCCGCGAGCGCCGCATCTACCGGAAGGATGTCGAAGAGGAGGAGCGACAGCAGCGCGAGCAACGCCACGATGTCCAGCCGCACCCGGTCGCTCACGAAGAGCACCAGGGACACGGCGAGGACGCCAAGGGTGATGAGCGCGGGAGGGGTCACATCGATCAGCTATGCCACCGCGCGTGGGGATTCGCTACCCCTCCGCCCCCCCTGCGTCGCCGTCACGACCACCGACGCCCCAATGCCACGGGCAGGCCCCACTGTACGCCCAGATGAACGAGACACAGCGCCGCGAGGACCGGGGCAAACCAGGGCAGGGACAGCGCCACACGAATGGAGCAGAACTGGGCGTAGAAAATCAATGCGACCACGGGGACGCCAGAAGCCATCCGCTCCCTGCGTGCTGTACTCAGGAACAGGAACGCGGTGTACCCGTCCGTCAGCAGACCCAGGGCCAGGAAGAGCCAGGCCAGCGCGTTCGCCATGGCGGCCACGGTCTGCATCACTTTGTATCGCCTGGACTGCTCACATCACGCCCGTGGATGCGCGGAGTCGTAGACCTGCTGGAGCTGTTCCCACGTCACCTGGGTATACCGCTGCGTGGTGGACAGGCTCGAATGGCCCAGCAGCTCCTGGATGCTGCGGATATCCGCGCCGCCGCCCAGCAGGTGCGTGGCGAAGGAGTGGCGCATCGCGTGCGGGCTCACCTTCCGCGTCAGCGCGCACTTCAGCACGTATGTATCCAGGTGCCTCGCGATGCTCCGAGGCGTCAGCCGTCCGCCCCGGAAGTTGAGGAACATCGCCTCCGGCGCCTGGTCCTTGCGAATCGTGGCCAGCAGTTCCCCCCGCCGCGCGAGGTACGCCTCTAGCGCCCGGATGGACTGCGCATTCACGGGCACGAGCCGCTCCTTGCTCCCCTTGCCCATCACCCGGACGATTCGTCCGCTCCGGTCGATGTCCAGCAGGCCCAACCCGCACAGCTCACTGATACGCAGGCCGCCGCCGTAGAGCAGCTCGAGAATCGCCTTGTCCCGCCGCCCGAGCACCGTCTTCAGGTCAGGCATGTCCAGGATGGCGAAGACCTCCTCCACCGGCAGCACCTTCGGCAGCGTCTTCGGCAGCTTCGGGCTCTTCACCAGCTTCGCCGGGCTCGCGGGAAGCAGCTTCTGCCGCACCAGGTACTTGTAGAACGACTTGATGCTCGCCAGCCGCCGCGCCCGGCTCGCCGGGGCGTGGTCGGTGCTCAACGTGCCCAGGTAGCCACGAATCGCCGCGTGCGTCCCCGACAGGAGCGACAGCTTCATCCGCTCCACCAGGTAGCGCTCGTAGTCCACCAGGTCGATGAGGTAGTTGCGCACCGTGTGCGGGGACGAGCCCTTCTCGTCCTCCAGGTGGGCGCGGAACTGCTCCAGCAGGGGCGAGAGGCTCGTCGTCATCAACGACGAGCCTACGGGCCGGAGAAATCCTTGCAAGATTCGCGGTGAGCCTACGGCGCCTTGGCAGGAGCCGCGGCAGGCGCGACCGCCGCCGGAGCCGGCTCCGGCTGGGACGGCAGCACCGCCAGGCAAGTGTCCTGCGACAACCAGCCCGCGTGGCAGAACCAGGTCAGCAGCGGAATCCGGACCTGCCAGAGCAGGACGAAAATCACCGCCAAGGTGATGGCCAGCTTCGTCCACCCGGACGTGCCCTCCGCCTCGTCGTCCTGCTGCTGCCGGGCAAGCGCCGAGCGCACCATGTCCATGCGGTCCACCCGGGCGTTCGCCGGCAGCTTCGGACGACGCGTCACCAGCGAGGACAGCTCCGGCGTCAGCATCAACCGGTCATTCAGCGCCCAGCCCGAGCCCTCCAGCAGCAGCGCCAGGTTGCGCCGGCGCAGCTTCAGCCAGCCCAGCAACCCCGCGGGCGCCATCACCACGATGGCAATCAGCGTCGCCGCGGAGATGAGGTCCACCAGCGTCAGCGACTTCACCTGCGTCATGATGAACGCGAAGGACGACCCCAGCGCCGCCGCCGCCAGGCCGCCCGCCGCCACGATGCCCGCCAGGCCGCCCCCCGCGGGCGCCGCCGCGGCAGCGGGAGCCGCGCCCGCCGCCGGAGCAGGCGCGTTCGTCGCGTTCGTGTAGCCCTGCTCCAGCGTCGTATCGAACGTCTTCTCGCCCGCCGACGCCAGGCCCTCCACCTTCTTGGTGATGAACGCGCCGATGCGCGTGAAGGGCATGGTCATCGCCTCCCAGAGCGACACGGGCTGACGGACCACCTGCGTCACGATGGCGTCGCTCTCCACGCCGGCCACGTCGTAGAAGACGCCCCGCTTGCCCACCGCGAGCTCCGTGCTCCGGCCGCTCGTCACCGGCACCGCCACTTCATACCCGGGCGTGCCGTCCTTCGGCGCCACCTGGACGTAGAGGATGCAGGTGGTCCCCAACGACGTCAGCGCGGAGTGCGCGGCCCGGTTCGTCACCAGCACCGACAGCGTGTACTTGCGCCCGCCCAGGATGAGCGTCCCCCGCTCCACCAGCGCCGACCGCTTGGGCATGTAGAGGCTGGGCATGCTGATGAAGTTGTTCGTGAACAGCAGCAGCCAGCGCTGGTAGAGCACCAGCCGCTCCAGCTCGTTGATGGCGTCCAGCGTGGGCTTGAGCGCGAGGTCCGCCGCGCTCGCCGCGTCCAGGGCATCCAGGTCCGCGTCAGAGACCGACGGCAGCGTGTCCATCAGCTTGCGCACCGGGCTCGCCTCGAGCTGCGCCTGCCACGCCAGCACGCCGTCCGCCTTCGCCGCCAGCGCCCGCCACGCGGAGTCCGACAGCCGCTGCGAGTCCCCCGTCATCGGCGTGGCGACGTCCGTCCGGAACGCCTCCAGCGCTTCGTACGCGGGCCCGCGCAGGAGCCGGGACCACTCCAGCACGCCCGACGCATCCGGCGGGGCAACAGGCAGGTCACCCGCCGCCTTCCCCAGCGCCGCCACGTCACCCAGCGCGCCCTCCACCCGCTCCGCGCGCAGGCGCAGGCTCGCCGCCGCTTCGGGCTGCGCGGCCACCAGCCGGCACTGCACGAAGTACGCATCCAGCAGCGGCGCCACGTCGCGCACGCGCTTCGCCGTCTCCAGGCTGACGTCACCCCAGACGAACGCGGAGCCCTGCTTCTCCCGGTGCGCCAGCAGCGCCGCGCGCTCCTCGCGGAAGCGCTTCACCAGCGTCGCGTCCACGCCCGCCTGCCCCGCCCGGTTCGTCAGCGCGGGGAAGCTGGCCATCAGCGCCTGGGCCAGGGGTCGCAGGTGCTCGGGCAGGTGCGCGGGCGCGATGATGCCATCCCCGTTCTGCCCGGACTCGCGCAGCGCCTTCTCGCTCTCGCGAACCTGCGCCAGGGAGATGCGCCCCGCGTCCGTCGCCTTCAGCGTCCGGAGAATCATCTCCGCCGCCCCGCGCAGGGGCCGCGCCTCCTCGCTTAGCGCGTCCAGCGCCAGCACGTCACTGGCAGCGTCCGCGCCGCGCCGGTCCTTGAGCTGCCGGGCCGCCCAGTCCACCGCCGCGCGCACCTCCGCCACGCGGATGCGGCCGTTGCCGTCCGCGTCCATCAACGTCAGCAGGCGGGGGTCACAGCTCAAGCCCTCCAACGGGCACGCCGTGGCAATCCACTGCGTTTCGGGGATGCGGATCGCCTCCACCAGCACATCGAAGGAGGGGATGTCGACCTGGAGCGAGCCGCCGTAGCGGCGATAGATGAGCGAAGCCATACGGGCGGCGGAAGTAAGCACACCGCCCGGCGAAGCGCACGATCCTCAACAGTCAAAACTACGGCGTCGCGGGGACGCTGTAGATGCCGGCCTTCGGCCCCTGCGTAATCGCGTACACGGCAAGCGAGTCATTCTTGCCCCCGAAGGACACCGGCACCTGGACGCCCTGGTCCAGCGTCTTCCGCGCCTGCGTCTTCACGTCGTACACCGCCACGTCATACGTGTCCGAATCCATGCGGGCATACGTGACGAGCACCCGCTGGCCGTCCTCGGACAGCTTGTAGCTGAAGATGCCCTGCAGCCACGTGCGGGGGTCCGCCTGACGGGGCAGGTCCATGGCCATGAAGTCACACGAGCGCCCATTGCGGATGCAGTTGGTGCGGAACACCACCTGCCCGTTGCCCGGCGTGAAGCCATAGCCGAAGACGCCCTGCTGCACCTTCGCCGCCCGCTCCTCGCCCAGGGTGTACAGCAGCAGGTCCACCGAGTACGCGGGCTTGAGGATGCGCGAGAGGAACGCCACGTAGCGCCCGTCCGAACCCCACACGAAGTTGGGCACGCGGCCCCCCACCTGCTTCGTCTTCCCGTCCGGCAGCGCGGCCACCGACATCAGCCCCGCGTTCGCCGTCGAGTCGTACTTCTCCAGGAAGCCCACCGCCTGCGAGTCCGGCGAGAAGGCCAGCTTCTCCACCTGCACGCCCAGCTTGCGCCCCGCGCCGCCCGTCGCCGGGCCCAGGTGCAGGTCCCCGGGCACGTTCGGCTTGCCATTCTCCGTGCGCGCCAGCCACTTGCCGTCGGGCGAAAAGGCGAACACCCCCGAGGCCACCGCCAGCCGCTTCGCCTTCAGCTCCGGCAGCGCCGCCAGGTACAGGTCATACAACCCTCGCACCGACTCGCTGCGCACCTGGAAGGCCACGCGCTGCCCATCCGGGGAGACCTCGTAGTCCCCCACCTGGTCCCCCAGCTTGACGGGCGGCGCGTCTGGCTGCTCCACGGAGATGGCCGCCAGGCCCCCCGCCGCGGACAGCCGGCGCTTGAAGAGCAGCGTCTTGCCGTCCGGAGTGAATTGGGCCGTGCTGACCTCCCCCGCCACGTCCGTGAAGGGCCCCGAGGGCAGCGCGCCCAGCTTCAGCTTGCCGCCATCCACGAAGGCCAGCTTCGTCCCGTCCGGGCTGGGCAGCATGTAGCTGACCGCCGTGCCCAGCACGACGGGCGCCGCCTTCGCGTCCTCCAGCGGCGCCACGTTCAGCGCGCCCGACTGCGTCGCCGGGTTGTAGCCGGTGACGAAGAGGACGTGCTTCGAGCCTGGCGCCACCAGTTGGCCGCCCGGCACGTTCGTCACGCCCTCGCCCAGCTTGCGCGGCTCGCCGCCCTCCACGGGCACCACGTACAGCTCGCCCAGCACCATCTGCGGCGGGATGCCGTCCAGCGCGGGCTTCTTCCCATTCACCAGGTACGTGGCGAAGCGGCCGTCCGGCGTCACGCGCAGGTCCGTCACCCGGCCCGACGCCAGGAGCGTGCCCTGCCCCGCGCCGGGGGCACCGGGCGGAGGCGGCTTCTCCGCCGTCGCGGCGGCCTTGGTGCGCTTCACACCCGGCGCCTCCGACTCCCCCTGCTTGCAGCCCGTGCCCGCCATCACCAGCGAGGCCACCAGGCCCGCGGTCCAAAGCCGCCCCTGCCGCATCCGCATCATGCGCTCCTCTGGTCATCGTGGTCGGAGGCGCCCGCCGCCGGGACGCCCGCTTGCGGCAGCCATGCCGCCAGGTCCTGCTTCGCTCGCGCCGAATACGCCGCGCGCTTCTCCGCCTTCTTCATCCGCCCGGTAATCGGCGGGAAGATGCCGAAGATGATGTTGGAGGGCTGATGCGGGTAGTCCGGCGGGTGCGCTTCCCCCGTCACGTGCCGCAGCAGCGCGCCCATCGCCGTGGTGGCCGGCGGGGGCACGAAGTCCGTCCCCGTCAGCCGGGCGTGCAGCGCCAACGCCACCAGGTATCCGCAGGCCGCGCTCTCCACGTAGCCCTCCACCCCGGAGACCTGCCCCGCGAAGTAGAGCCGGGGCTCCGTCTTCAGCGACAAGTCCTTCGCCAGCAGCCGGGGCGAGTCGATGAAGGTGTTCCGGTGGATCTGCCCCATCCGGAGGAACTCCGCTTGCTGAAGTCCGGGGATGAAGCCGCTGAAGATGCGCTTCTGTTCACCCCAGGTCAGCCGCGTCTGGAAGCCCACCATGTTCCAGGACGTGCCGCCCACGTCCTCCATGCGCAGCTGCACCACCGCGTGGGGCTCCTGGCCCGTGCGCGGATCCCGCAGGCCCACCGGCTTCATGGGCCCGTAGGCCAGGGTGTCGTCGCCACGCTCGGCCATCACTTCAATGGGCAGACACCCTTCGAAGTACTTGGGTTCCTCGAAAGCGTGCGGCACCACCTTCTGGCCCGCCTTCACCTCGGCGATGAAGCGGTAGTACTCGTCCTTCGTCATCGGCAGGTTGAGGTAGTCGTCCCCGCCGCCCTTGCCGTAGCGGCTCTGGCGGAACGCCACGTCCATGTCGATGGAGTCCGCCGACAGGATGGGCGCGATGGAGTCATAGAAATAGAGCTTCGTCCCCACGTGGCGCTCCAGCTCGCGCGTCAGCGCGTCCGACGTGAGCGGCCCCGTGGCGATCACCACCGGGCCCTCTTCGGGCAGGTGCTCCACCTCGCCGGCCACCAGCTCCACACCGGGCAGGCGCAGCAGGGACTCCGTAATCGCGGCGGAGAAGCGCTCGCGCTCCACCGCCAGCGCGTCACCCGCGGGCACCCGGTTCGCGTCCGCGGCGCCCAACACCAGCGAGCCCAGCGCGCGCAGCTCCGCGTGCAGCAGGCCAATGGCGCTCTCCGGGTTGTCCGAGCGCAGCGAGTTGCTGCACACCAGCTCCGCCAGCGCGTCCGACTTGTGCGCGGGCGAACGCTTCTGGGGCTTCATCTCCCGCAGCACCACCGGCACCCCGCGGCGGGCGAGCTGGTAGGCGCACTCCGTCCCCGCCAGGCCGCCGCCAATCACCGTCACCCGCTGCTTCTGATCCGCCATCCGCTTCCTCCAAGCCCGCGCCGCGGGGCCGTCCAGCAACTGTTAGCAGGACTGACACACCCGGGCCCAGCGTCGATTCAGCGGTGTGCAACCCCTCGCTGTCGCTCCGGATTCACGCCTGGCCGGCTGCCCACCGGCCCACCTTCCCCCCCGGCTGGAAGGCGCGGTTTCCCTACCTGGGTTGGACCCCTACGTTTCTCGCGTTCGCCGCTCGGGGGCGGCCTGCATCCGGGCGAGCGCCACTGAACTCGAAGACTGGGAGTACCGAAGCCATGGCCACCCGCCGAATCCAGGACCTGAACCGGGTCCGTGAACTCCTGCAGCGCCGCCGCCGGGAGATCCTCAGCGCCAACGAGGGTGCGCACCGCGAGCTCACCGCCCTGAAGAACCAGGAGCGGGACCCCGAGTACGAAGAGAACGCGCAGTCCGAGCTGGCCGACTACACCTTGTCCAGCCTGATGGAGTCACAGCGGCGCGAAATCATGCTCATCGACGCGGCCCTGCGCCGCATGGAGATGGGCGTGTTCGGCGAGTGCGTGGACTGCGGCTTCGAGATTCCCATCGAACGGCTGGAGGCCCTGCCCTTCGCCATCCGCTGCGAGGAGGACGCCAGCATCCACGAGCTCGAGACGCGCGGCGGCCCCATGGCCAGTCCGTCCCTCTGAGTCGCTGCGAGCGCGCGCTCCCGGTGCCGCCCTGGGAGCGTGCTACTCGCCTTCTTTCTGGAGCACCACGAAGCGGTAGTTCTCCAGCTCGTTCTGCCCCGCCGTGTAGAGCACGGTGAGGAGCATGTCGTAGGGAATCTTCTTGTCCGCGATGACGGACAGCTCCCCGCTGAAGGGCGCCGACGGGTTGCGCGCGGCGATGTACTTCAGCTTCTCCACTTCCTTCTTGAGCTGCGCGTCCAGCGGCAGCACCAACCGCCCCTGGAGCTGGTCGGCTGGGAATTGACCGTTCCGCAGCCGGAGGACTTCCCGCTCACCCACCAGCACGTTCCTGGGCGTAATCGTGACGGCCACGGTGTCCTTGGGCGTGGCGCGCGTGGAGGACACGGGCGGACGCACGTCCTCGGACGCCGTCACCGCCGCGGAGGACGAGGCGAAGGACTTGAGCAGGAACACCAGGAGGATGGTCATCATGTCCATCATCGCGGTGATGTTCAGCTCCTTGATCTCCCCCGCCGCCTCGCGCTCCTTGCGCTTCTTGCGCGCCAGGGCCCGGCGGTAGCTCATCCGCGCCACGGCTTCCGCGTCAGGCGTGTCCATGGCCTAGATGGCTCCCAGCGTGACGTCCGGGAACAGCAGCCGGCGCTCGCGGCCCTGCGTCTCACGGATGGCGTCCAACGTCTGCGTCAGCGTCTCGTAGGGGACGTCCGGGTCCGCGCCCACGATGACCTTCGTCTCCTTGGGGAAGGCGGACTTGATCTCCACCATCTTCGCGTTGAGCGCGCGGAAGTCGTGCGCGCCGTCCGCCTTCACCGGGATGGTGGGCGTGCCCGCTTCGCCGAGGATGGCGTTCTCACTGCTGACGAAGTGCCCCTTCTTGGAGATGAGCACGGACAGCGTCAGCTTGGGCGCGTCGTCCGGGTTCTCCTGGGCCATGCCCGTCGTCGGCGCGCCGTAGGCGGGGGCGTTGACGTTGATGATGCCGAACGTCGCCAGGCCGGTGATGGACAGCAGCATGAAGATGATGAGGTTCATGAGGATGTCGAGGTACGGGACGATGTTCAGCTCGCCCGCCTCTTCCTCCTCACGGACCTTCAGCTTGCGCCGGGAGTAGTGGAACGCCATGGCCGCGTGCCCTCGCGCTCTACGACGCGCGCGCCTCGAGCTCCGTGGTGGCCGGGTCCACCGACCCGCGGCGCGACAGGAGGTTCTCCAGCTTGAGCGCGTAGAGCTCCATCCCCTCCACCATGCTCTTCGCGTATGACGTGAGGAACAGGTGGAAGACGATGCAGATGACGGCGATGGAGAGCGCGAAGGCGGTGTTGTTCATCGCCTTGGAGATGCCGTCCGACAGCAGCACCTGCTTCTGCTCCGCCGGCACGTTGCCCAGCGCCTGGAAGGTGCCGATGAGGCCGAAGATGGTGCCCACCAGCCCCACCAGCGTGGCGATGTTCGCCAGGGACCACAGCCAGGGGATGCGCTTGGACACGTTCGGGCTGTGCTCGACGATGGCCTCTTCCACCGCCTTGGAGACCTCAATCTCCCCGCGGTTGGCGTTCACCAGGCCCGCGCGGACCACCTTGGCCAGCGGCGCGTTGGGCGCCATGGCGCACACCTTCACGGCGCGGTCCAGGTTGCCGCTGCGCACCAGCTTGGCGATCTGCTCCATGAAGGGCGGCGCGTTGAGGTTGTAGCGGAACACCAGGGTGACGACGCGCTCCAGCGCGACCGCCAGCGAGCACGCCAGCCAGAACAGGTTCACGAACATGAACGGTCCGCCATCCTTGAAGAACTTGATGACGGAGTCCGTGACGCCCAGCTTGCCCCCTTCCGTGGCCGCGAGGGTCACGTCCAGCAGCAGCTCGCTTACCGAGGGAATCATTGCGCCCAGAGTCCTTTCGACGCCCGCCCCCCGGGGCGCGCCCATCAGGACGCGGGCACCCGTTCGACGTTCCCGGGGAGGGAGCAGCCTGGACTTCTAGGGCGGGCCCGCCAAGGCTGTCAAGCCGAGGACGGGCCATGCCCATGTAACTACTGGGCTTTCAAGCAGCCGAGGAGGCCTCGGGTGACCCACCTGGGCCCCCGGGCTGCTCGGTGATTTCGCGCCGGTAGTCGCACTCCTTGTTGGGGCACGCCACGTACGGGCCGTCCCGCTTGGAGAACTTCTGGAGCAGGTAGGGCGACGCGCAGGTGGGGCACGGCTCGGCCAGCGGCCGGTCCCACGCGGCGAACTTGCAGTCCGGGTAGCGGTTGCAACCGAAGAAGATCTTCCCACGGCCGCTGCGGCGCTCCGTCAGGTAGCCCTCCTTGCACTCCGGGCACGACACGCCGATGGAGATGGGCTTGGACGTCTTGCAGTCCGGGTAGCCGGAGCAGGCCAGGAAGCGGCCGAAGCGGCCCCGCTTGATGACCATGGGCTTGCCGCACTTCTCGCAAATCTCGTCGGTGGTCTCCTCCTCCACCATGACGATCTTGCCCTCGGCGTCCCGCTTGAAGTCCTTCGTGTTCTTGCAGTCCGGGTAGTTCGAGCACGCGAGGAAGTGCCCCATCTTCCCGAACTTGATGACGAAGAGGTTGCCGCACTTCTCGCAGGGGATGTCCGTCTTGATCTCCTCCCGCTTGACGTCGCGCATCTCCGCTTCGGCCTTCTCGAGCGTCTCCTTGAAGGGCCCGTAGAAGTCGTGCAGCACCGCCTTCCAGTTGGCGCCGCCCTCGGAGATCTGGTCGAGCTTCTCCTCCATGCTCGCCGTGAAGGTGACATCCAGCTCGTGGGGGAAGTGCTTGACCAGCATCTCGTTGGTCATGTTCCCCAGGTCCGTGGGCCGGAAGCGCCCCTCCAGCTTCTCCACGTACTTCTTGTCCTGGATGGTGGAGAGGATGGCGGCGTAGGTGGACGGGCGGCCGATGCCGCGCTCTTCCAGCTCCTTCACCAGCGTGGCCTCACTGAAGCGCGGGGGCGGCTGGGTGAAGTGCTGCTCGTGGAGCAGCTTCTGGAGGTTCAGCGCGTCACCGTCGTTGAGCACCGGCAGCTCGCCCACGGCATCGGCGCCCTCCGCGGCGTTGTCGTCACCGGCGGCCTTGGCCTTCTCCTTCTCCGCCTCCTCCTCCGGCGTCAGGCCCGCGCCGTACACCGCCAGGTAGCCGGCGAACTTCAGCGTGCTGCCAGAGGCGCGGAAGGTGGCCCGGCCCGCGGCGATGTCCGCGCTGGTCTGGTCATAGACGGCGGGCTTCATCTGACACGCGACGAAGCGGTTCCAGATGAGCTCGTAGAGGCGGTACATGTCCTCCTCGCCCATGGCCTCGAAGAAGGGCTTCACCCGCTCCGGCGGATACTCCAGCGCCGTGGGCCGGATGGCCTCGTGCGCGTCCTGGGCGCTCTTCTTGCTGCGGTACACCATGGGCTCGTCGGGCAGGAAGTCCTTGCCGTACTTGCCTCCGATGAGCTCGCGCACCTGCTTCACCGCGTCGTCGGACAGACGGGTGGAGTCCGTACGCATGTACGTGATGAGCGCCGTCTGGCCCTCGTCCCCCAGCGGCACGCCTTCGTAGAGGCGCTGCGCCAGCGTCATCGTCTTCTTCGCGGTGAAGGACAGGCGGTTGGCCGCCTCCTGCTGGAGCTTGGAGGTGATGAACGGCGCGGGCGCGTTGCGGCGGCGCTCGCGGCGGTCCACCTTGGCGACGACGAAGTTGGCCGTCTGGAGCTCGGCGACCAGGCTCTCCGTGAAGACGCGCTCCTTCAGCTCCACCTTCTTGCCGTCCAGCTTGGACAGCTTGGCCTTGAACGGCGGCGGGCCGGAGGGCCCCTCCAGCAGCGCGTCCAGCGTCCAGTACTCCTCCGGGACGAAGGCCTTGATTTCGTCCTCGCGCTCCACGATGAGGCGCACCGCCACGGACTGCACGCGGCCGGCGGACAGGCCCCGGCGCACCTTCTTCCAGAGCAGCGGGGAGATTTGGTACCCCACCAGCCGGTCGAGGATGCGGCGCGTCTGCTGCGAGTCGTAGTTGTCCTGGTTGAGCTGGCGCGGCTGGGCGATGGCTTCCTGGATGGCCTTCTTGGTGATTTCGTTGAAGGTCACCCGGAGCGCGTCGGGATGCGCCAGCTCCTCCTTGATGTGCCAGGCAATCGCCTCGCCCTCGCGGTCGGGGTCCGTGGCCAGGAAGACGCGGTCGGCCGACTTCGCCATCTTCTTGAGCTCGTTGAGGACCTTCTCCTTGCCCTTGATGACCGTGTACTCGGGCCGGAAGTCGTGCTCCACGTCGACGCCCATCTTGCTCTTGGGCAGGTCCTTCACGTGGCCCACGGAGGCCTTCACCGTGTAGCCGGAGCCCAGGTACTTCTTGATGGTCTTCGCCTTGGCGGGAGACTCCACGACGACCAGGTAATGCGGGCCCTTGCCACGGGGCGTGGCCTCCTCCTCCGCGTCTGCTTCCACGGTGGGGAGCTCGTCCTCGTCGCCCTTCTTGGTGCGGCGGCGGGCCGCCGTCTTCTTCTTGGCGGCGGTCTTCTTCTTGGCCGCAGGCTTCTTCTTGGCGGCGGCCTTCTTGGCGGGCGCCTTCTCCTCGGCCGCCTCAGTCTCTTCCACCTTCTTCTTCGTCCGCGTGGCCATGACTCTCCTACCTAGATTCTTTCGTACAGCCTTCCGGGGTGCTGGATGACCAGCCCCGTCAATTCCAGCTCCACCAGCGCGCTGGCGAGCGCCGCCGGTGAGTAGGTGCTGCCGACCAGCACCTCGTCGAAGCTCCGGGGAACCCGGTCCAACATCGCGAAGGCCCCCTTCGCTTCCACGGAGAGGTCCTCCCACGAACCCATCGTCCCAGGAGGAACCGCCGCCAGAGGGTCGACTTTCAGCACCCTCCACACATCACCCGGGCCCAGGCACGCCGCCGCCTCCCCGTTCCGCAGCAGCGCGTTGCAGCCGGCCGCCTCCTCCTGGCGGACGTCACCGGGCATCGCGAACAC
>NZ_JABXEP010000094.1:0-32202 GCF_013372605.1 Myxococcus sp. AM009 | reverse complement strand
CTGCACGGGGGCGGGGTCGGTCATCGGCCAGGCACGAAGGGAGGGGTGACTCTACGCGATGCGCGGACCCCGCGAAAACAGCGGGGCGGCCGGGAAGCCTGGTGGCCCGGCCGCCGGGCAGGTGCGGGCTACTTCTTCTTCACCTTCGCCAGCTCCGCGCGCATGCGCTCCAGCAAGAGGTCCCAGCCGCCCTTCGCCATCAGCGGCTTCACCTGCGTGTCCCGGATGTCCTGGAGCATGGACGAGCCCAGCACCGTCACGTCCACGACCTTCCAGGCGGCGGCCTCCTTCACCAGCCGGTACTTGAGCTTCATCTCCTGCGTCTTCAGCGGGTGCTTGATGAAGACGGTGGAGGCCACCGTGGCCTCGGCGCCCTGCACCTGGGAGGGCTCGTAGGTGATGGTGTCCAGGTTCTTGAAGTTCTCCCGCACGCGCGGGAAGGCGATGTTCGCGAAGAGGTCCTGGAACAGCGTGACGAACTCCTTGCGCTGCGCCTCGGTGCCCTCGGCCCAGTTGTCGCCGAGCAGGAACTTGCCCTGCTCCTCGCTGCCGAAGTGCTTGAGGGCCAGGGCGTCGCGCTCGTAGCGCACGGACTGCACCACGGTCTTCACCGGCTTGGCGACGGGGTCCTGCTTCGCGGCGAGCGCGGGGAGGGCGACGGCGAAGGTGGCCAGGAAGGCGAGGGTACGGTAGCGGGCGTTCATGTCGGGCTGTTCCTCCAGAGCGGATGCGCGGACGTCTGTTAGCCCAAGGGAACGTCCGGCGCCTCGCGAAATTCATGCGGAGGCGGAGAGCGGCCATGCGGCCGTCGCCGCCGGGACGCCGGGTGCTGGCGGATTCCGAAAAGTTGAATGATGCGGCCCGCTTGCGCGTTTGACTCCTCTAGGACGCCACGTTTAGTGTCCGGCTTTCGCGCACTGTCAGCGCAGCCTCTGAGACGACATGCCTACCGACTTCCTGTTCACGTCTGAATCCGTCACTGAAGGCCACCCGGACAAGATCGCCGATCAGATCTCCGACGGTGTGCTGGATGCCATCATCGCCAAGGACCCTCAAGCGCGCGTCGCAGTGGAGACGCTCGTCAAGACGGGCCTCGCCATCGTCGCGGGTGAGGTGACGACGAACTGTTACGTGGACATCCCGAAGATCGTCCGCGGCACCATCTGCCGCATCGGGTACACCGACAGCGCCATGGGCTACGACGGCAACACCTGCGGCGTCATGGTGGCCATCGAAGGCCAGAGCCAGGACATCGCCCGGGGTGTCGACAACAAGAAGGACCAGGGCGCCGGCGACCAGGGCATGATGTTCGGCTTCGCGTGCGACGAGACGCCGGAGCTGATGCCGGCCCCCATCCACTACGCCCACGCCATCACCCGCCGCCTGGCGGACGCGCGTCGCAAGCAGCACCCGTGGATTCGCCCGGACGGCAAGAGCCAGGTGACGGTGGAGTACCGCGACGGCCGCCCCGTCCGCATCGACGCGGTGGTGGTGTCCACGCAGCACTCCGATGAGGTCTCCAACAAGAAGATCCAGGAGGCCATCCGCGAGGACGTCATCGCGAAGGCGCTGCCCAAGAAGCTCATCGACAACAAGACGAAGTTCTTCATCAACCCCACCGGCCGCTTCGTGGTGGGTGGCCCCATGGGTGACTCCGGCCTGACGGGCCGGAAGATCATCGTGGACACCTACGGCGGCATGGGCCGTCACGGTGGCGGCGCGTTCAGCGGCAAGGACCCGTCCAAGGTGGACCGCTCGGCCGCGTACATGGGCCGGCACATCGCCAAGACGGTGGTGGCCGCGGGCTTGGCCCGGCGCTGCGAGGTGCAGGTGTCCTACGCCATCGGCGTGGCCGAGCCCGTCAGCGTCATGGTGGAGACCTTCGGCACCGCCACGGTCCCGGAGGAGCGCATCGCCCTGGCCGTCCGCAAGACGTTCGGCCTGCGCCCGCGCGAAATCACCGAGTACCTGAATCTGCTGCGGCCCATCTACCAGAAGACCGCCGCCTACGGGCACTTCGGCCGTACGGAGAAGGAGTTCTCCTGGGAGCGCATCGAGGAGAAGAAGGACGCGCTGCGGGATGCCGCCAAGGGCGCCACGCCCTCGGGTGGCCGCCGCCTGAAGGCCGTCTGAGTCAGGGCGCTTCGATTCGGGCCTCACGCCGCCTCGCCGGCGCGTGAGGGCCCGCAAGCACACGGGCCGCTTCCCAGGGAGGGAGGCGGCCCGTGGTGCTTCAAGGCTCCGGCAGGGCGGGCCCTCGCCCCGGGACAGGCGGGCGAGGGCGACAGCGGACCGCTTAGTAGCGGTAGGTGTCCGGCTTGTACGGGCCGGAGGTCTTCACGCCGATGTAGTCGGCCTGCTCCTGGCTCAGCTCGGTGAGCTGCGCGTTGAGCTTCTTGAGCTGGAGGCGAGCGACCTTCTCGTCCAGGTGCTTGGGCAGCACGTACACCTTGCCGACCTCGTAGTTGGCGCTCTGCGAGTACAGCTCAATCTGCGCAATGGTCTGGTTCGCGAACGAGCTGGACATCACGTAGCTGGGGTGGCCGGTGCCGCAGCCCAGGTTCACCAGCCGGCCCTTGGCCAGCAGGATGATGCGCTTGTTGTCCGGGAAGATGACGTGGTCGACCTGCGGCTTGATCTCCTCCCACTGGTACTTCTCCAGGGCGGCGACCTCGATTTCGTTGTCGAAGTGGCCGATGTTGCAGACGATGGCCTGGTCCTTCATCTTCGCCATGTGGTCGTGCGTGATGACGCCCTTGTTGCCGGTGGCCGTCACGAAGATGTCCGCCTTGTCCGCGGCGTAGTCCATGGTGACGACGCGGTAGCCTTCCATGGCCGCCTGGAGCGCGCAGATGGGGTCGATCTCCGTCACCCACACCTGGGCGGACAGCGCGCGCAGCGCCTGCGCGGAGCCCTTGCCCACGTCGCCGTAGCCCGCGACGACGGCGATTTTTCCGGCGACCATCACGTCCGTGGCGCGCTTGATGCCGTCCACCAGCGACTCACGGCAGCCGTACAGGTTGTCGAACTTGCTCTTCGTCACGCTGTCGTTGACGTTGATGGCGCGGAACAGGAGCGTGCCCTTGGCGGACATCTCCTGGAGGCGGTGCACGCCCGTGGTCGTCTCCTCGGTGACGCCCAGAATCTTCGCGCTCTTGCGCGTGTACCAGGTGCCGTCCTCGGCCAGCTTCGCCTTGATGGCGGCGTACAGCTCGCGCTCTTCCTCGCTCTGGGGGTTGGCCAGGACGCTGGCGTCCTTCTCCGCGCGCTTGCCCAGGTGCATGAGCAGCGTGGCGTCACCGCCGTCGTCCAGAATCATGTTCGGACCTTCGTGCTCGCTGCCCGCGGGGCCGAAGTCGAAGATGCGGTGGGTGAAGTCCCAGTACTCCTTGAGGGACTCGCCCTTGTGCGCGAACACGGGCGTGCCGACCTTCACCAGCGCGGCGGCGGCGTGGTCCTGCGTGGAGTAGATGTTGCACGACGCCCAGCGGACCTCGGCGCCCAGCGCCTGGAGCGTCTCCACCAGCACGGCCGTCTGGATGGTCATGTGCAGCGAGCCCGTCACGCGCGCGCCCTTGAGCGGCTGCGTCTTGGCGTATTCCTCGCGGATGGCCATGAGCGCGGGCATTTCGCTCTCGGCGATGCGGATTTCCTTGCGGCCCCAGTCGGCGAGCGACAGGTCGGCGATGGCGTAATCCTGCTTCTGGGACTTGGTTGCGGCGGTCATGGCAATGGCTCCTGGTCCAGCGGGCGCGGCGCCCCGGGCTCGGGAATGGTCGGTGTGGATGCTGCGACGACTCACCCTCGCAAGAGACGCGGACAGGTGAGCGCCGTTGGGTGATTCCGCTTCGAGCCTGGGGCCGGTTCCGGCCTCGCAGCGCTCCTCGAAGTCAGCGGGGAACCTACGAAAAGGGCCCCTTCATTTCAACGGGAGACTGCCGCCTCCCAGGGCGGGCGGACAGCCTGCTCCATCCACTTTCAGACGCCCACCTGGCGAGGGAACGTGGCGAGCGTGAGGGACTCGGGTGGGACGGAGAGCGCCTTGGGCGCCAGCGCCGTGCCGGACAGGTAGCGCCAGCCGGCGCCGTCATGGCGGAAGTCGGAGCGCTCCACGAAGGAGCGGTCCTTTCCCTTCTCGAACACCTTGGCGAAGAAGAGCACCTGCGCCAGCCCGTCCCCGTCCGGTGCCCGGCGGTCCATCACCACCAGCTTCGGGTACTGGTGCGCCTGGGCGAAGGCGCGCAGCTCGCGCAGGACCTCGTCCTGGGGGCGCGCGCGGTCGGGGTGGCTGGGGTGCAGCGTCTTCCATAGCCAGTCCACCTCGCGCAGGGCGAAGGCGCTGTAGCGGCTGCGCATGAGGCGCTCGGCGTCGGGCGGCTCGGCCTCGCCGCGGTGGAAGGGCGCGCAGCACTCGCGGTAGCGCAGGCCGGAGGAGCAGGGACAGAGGGGGGCAGGGGGCATGGTGCGGTCCGAGCCTACCCGTCCCGCGCGGGCCGTGGGTGTTCGTGCGTACAGAGGCGGTGGAACACCCTTGCTGGGCGGGGAGAGCGGGCATACATCCGGGAGCCGCACCCTATGAGCCTCCTCGAAGCCATTGTCCTGGGTCTGGTCCAGGGTCTCACGGAGTTCCTCCCCATCAGCTCCACGGCGCACCTGCGCATCGCGCCGGAGCTGTTCGGCTGGAGGGACCCGGGCGCGGCGTACTCGGCGGTCATCCAGTTGGGCACGGTGGCGGCCGTGCTCATCTACTTCCGCAAGGACATCGTGTCGCTGGTGGCGGCCTTCTTCCGGGGGCTGGCGCGGCGCGAGCCCTTCGGCACGCTGGAGGCGCGGCTGGCGTGGTTCGTCCTGGTGGGCACGCTGCCCGTGGGCATCGCCGGGCTGACGCTGAAGAAGTTCATCGAGAACGAGTTCCGCTCGCTCTACGTGATTTCGGGGAGCCTCATCGTGCTCGCCCTCATCCTCTTCATCGTGGAGAAGCGGGCCTCGCACCAGCGGACGCTGGCGGACATGCGGTGGAAGGATGGCATCCTCATTGGCATGTGGCAGGCGCTGGCGCTGATTCCGGGCGCGTCCCGCTCTGGCACGACGCTGACGGGCGGCCTGTCGCTGGGCCTCAAGCGCGAGGACGCGGCGCGCTACTCGTTCCTGCTGTCCATTCCGGCCACCACGCTGGCGGGCGTCTTCGAGCTCAAGCACCTGCTGGAGGCGCAGACGCGGCCATCCGCCATGGCCCTGTGGGTGGGGACGCTGGTGGCCTTCGTGTCGGGCATGGCGGCCATCGCGTGGCTGCTGCGCTTCCTGCGCACGCGGACGACGCTGGTGTTCGTGGTGTACCGCGTGGCGCTGGGCGTGCTGCTGCTGGCGCTGCTCCAGACGGGGAAGCTGCGTCCGATGTCGGGCGCGGAGAACGTGGAGGTTCCGGGTGAGCCGGGGACGCCGCCGGTGGAGAAGCAGCTCACCGACTAGCGTGAGAGGACGTGGGCCGTGAGTGTGGACGCGCTGTTCCAGACACTGGAGTCACGGCTGTCCTCGCGGCCGGCGCGTGAGGTGCACCTGCCGGGGTGGACCTTGCGGGAGGCCTCGGTGCTGGTGCCGGTGTTCGAGCGGGACGGCGTGCCGCACGTGCTCTTCACGCGCAGGCCCGCGACGCTGCGGACGCACGCGGACCAGTACAGCTTCCCGGGGGGAGGCAGGGACCCGGAGGACGCCACGCCCCTGCACACGGCGCTGCGGGAGACGGAGGAGGAGCTGGGCATCGACCGACGCGGCGTGCGGGTGCTGGGCATGCTGGATGAGGTGCCCACGATTTCGCAGTACCGGGTGCGACCCTTCGTGGGGGTGATTCCCGGGGACGGGAAGTACCGGCCGAGCCCCGAGGAGGTGGCCTTCATTCTGGAGGTGCCGCTGTCGGGCCTCTTGGACCCGTCCATCCTCCGCGTGGAGCGGAAGGAACTCCTGGGGGCGGAGCGGGACCTGTACTTCTACACGTATGGGACGCACGTCATCTGGGGGGCGACGGCGCGGATCCTGCGCGACTTCCTGAATTATGTAACGCAGGCGCCTGGCGGGCTGAGGTAGGGCGCCGCGTCAGGGCAGGCGGGTCCTGAACTGGAGCCATGGGACGAGTTCAGGGTGCTTCCGCTCCACCTGCGTCTTGTGAAGGGCGTGGGCCAGGGTGTTGAGCCCGTGCTTGATCCTGCGCATGACGAGGAGCTTCTCGATGGGGATGGCGCGGAAGTCTTCCTGCGCCAGCGCCATCCATCGTGACGCTTCCTCCAGCGACATCGTCGTGAGGCGCTGGATCCACGCGACGATGGGCTCCGAATCGAGGACGGGGTCACCTTCGCGTTCGCCAAGCTCGGCAATCATCCATGCGCGGAGGCTCATTGCCGATATCCAGAATGTGTGGGCATCGGCACCTGTAGGAGGCCGCTTCACGAGGGCATCGTAGATGCGAAGGGCAACGTGGGCCCAGTCAGGGCTTCTTTCTTCGCGCGCTCTGATTGCGATGGTGAACGCGAAGACCTCCCAGTTGAAGGGCTTGCCCTCTACGGCCCCACCCAGGGTGAGCTGGTCGAGCCATGCATTCATTTTCGAGAGGGGCCACTCCAGGGCCTCATCAAAAATGTCACGAGTCGGGTTCATTGGGCAGGTCTCTAGGGGAACACGATACCGGCTTGAGAGAAGGCCCGTCTGCCGATTTCCAGCGCCCTGGCGCTTATGGCTGCAGGGGCTTCGAAGAGGTAGTGGCCACTGTGCGGCTTGATCGCCACCCCCATGCGCAGCGTGCCATGGGCGGCGATTTCAGCTTCGCCTGCTGCGAGCACTGGGCGTCCTCCGCTGGCGACCGCGTGCGAGATCTCGGTTGCTCGCCATGTGTGCGGGACAATCAGCAACTCCCCCTCCGCAGTCACCACCCACTTGATGGAACCGTTGTTCACATACCGTAGAAAGTCGGGGTCTGTGACTCGGACGGGGCGAACGCCTACCAACCGTGCGATTTTCTGCTCCTTGTCCAATAGGTGGGGTTGTTGATTCTCAAGGAGCTTCGTGGGGACGCCGTCCGAAGATGAGGGTGCGTCTGCATCGCCGGGCCCGCGAGCGGTCATGGCAACCGCGTTGGGCGCGAGGCCCACAGTCATGACGCCCTCCGCCACGGAGATGGAGCGCACGCCCCCTGCCATCGCCGCGGACAGCCGGAAGCCCGCCTGAGTCTCGGCGGCCAGGGCCGCGCTGGCGAAGCCGGGCAGCGTTGGGCTTGCGCCTATTCCGCAGGGGCCCCTCACCCATTGAGGAAATCAGGTGCACACCAGTAGCCACGTGACGAGCAGCGAAACGGCGTAGAGCGGCACCACCGTCGGCGCGAACATGGCGCTGGAATAGTCCCCGAGCATGCTCCACCCCCTCTGAGGGGGTAAGTTGACGTTGAGTTCCTCTCCAGAAGTTACGTGCTGCAAGGAGAGCGCCCGAAATTGACGCTCCAGCATGAGGTAGTAGGCATCCAGTCCCCAGAAGGCCACCGATGGGTAGAATGCTAGGATCGCGAAGTGCCGCTCGGTGGCCTTGTTGGCGAAGGCAAGCAATGCCGCGACGACTGTGACCGCCCACCCCTTGATGGTGAAGGAGTTCTGCGCCATCCGAGTGATGATGCCCTGGAGGATCTCCGCGCGCTTGGTGATGAATTCCGTCGACATGGCGGCTTCCTCGGATGCAGACGTTCAGGTACACTGTCCGTGAAGTGTGAATCCTCACGGGGGAAACCGACGATGCCGCATTCTGTCTTCATCAGCTACGTTTACGAGGAGAAAGCCTACAAGGACAGGGTCGCGAGCTGGATTGAAGGGCAACGGCTGGGATCCAACGTTGTTGTAACTAGTGAGCGCGCCGATGTCCGGCAGCACGGCGAGCAGGAGATTCGCAACCACCTGCGGCCTCTCATCCAGGGAGCCGCCGCCGTCCTCGTGCTCGTGGGGGACACGAGCCACAGCCGCAAGTGGATTGACTATGAGGTCTCAGTGGCGCAATCGCTCCACAAGATCATTATACCGATCCGTATCCCCGGGACGCTGGGCGGCTTGCCCCGGGAGATCCGAGCCGAGAGGGAGGTCACGTTCGAGCCCAACGCCATCGCCCGGGCGCTGCGGGACTGGCTGGGCTGAGGCATGGTGGGATCTATGGGGGCAGTGCCCTGCTATCAGGTGGTGCTGCTCGAGCCGGAGCGGCAGTACGTCCCCGGAGGTGGTCAATCGGCTAGGCTACGGGCCACCCTTGAGCGCCAGATGACGGCGCTGGGGCTGGCTCCGGCGACCACGCTCCGGGTGCTGGACGAGACAAACTTCCACACTGCAAGAGATTTGTTCCTTCCCGTGGCCGCCGTGTACTTCGGTGGGCCGCACCAGCGCGTAGAGTCCACACAGATCGTGGAGAAGCTCCGTGCGGAGGGACGCTTCGTGCTCCCCGTGGTCCCGAGTCTGGTGGGCTTTGGCACGCAGGTGCCCTCGGCGCTGGCCCCCATCAATGGAATGGAACTGAGCTCGACGGACCCCGATCTTCACCACGCCGCTGCCTGTCTCATGCAGGAACTGGGGCTGATGCGTTCGCGTCGGCTCGTCTTTATTAGCTACAAGCGAGATGAGGCCCGCAGCGTGGCGCTGCAGATCTACCAGGCATTGGAGGCGCGCTCGTTCGAGGTCTTCCTGGACACGCACAGCATCGAACGGGGCAAGGAGTTCCAGCCCATGCTGTGGGACCGGATGAGTGACGCGGATTTGCTCATCCTGCTAGACAGCCCGACCGCCCTTACCAGCACCTGGGTCGAGCAGGAGGTCGCCCGGGCGCACAACCTGTGTCTGGGCGTGCTCCAACTCATCTGGCCCCCGCCCCACAAGCGGACTGTTGGGACGGAGCTGTGCGAGCCGGTATACCTGGAGTCAAAGGACTTTCAGGGCACGCCAAGCGATCCGAGGTCGACGCTCCTAGACTCCCAAATCGAGGAGGTCGTAGCTTTCGCCGAGGCCACCCGCGCTCGCTCCTTGGCGAGCCGAAAAAACCGGGTCATCACCGAGTTTTGCAAGCAGTTAGAGGGGCAAGGTGTGAACGTCGTGGTTCAACCCTCGGGGCGTCTGGAAGTGCAACATCCCTCCAGGGGCGTCACGCACGTCTTCCCTGTCGTGGGCCACCCGGAGACCACGCTGCTTCAGCAGATTGAGGATGAGTGCTCGAAGTGCGGTACGCCCCCTCCCCGCGGGTGTCTCATCTACGACCCGTTGGGCATGTGGCCGAGGAAGGCAGCACACCTAGAGTGGCTCAACAAGAGCCTTCCAATCAAGTCTTTGGCCGTCACGGAGGTGCTCAAGTGGTTGACACCGTAGAACACTCGCCGGGGCCGGTCTTCCTATCGGCGAGTGTTCCTCTTCCTGGGCGCGATCCGGTCTACCTATCTACTGCCAACATCCTGGCTATCCGGGAGGCGGCCGCCGCGCTCACCGTGGTGGTGCTTCCAACGGACCGGCTCGTATTTGGAGGGCATCCAGCCATCTCCCCTCTGATCCACCTCGCCGCCGAGCGGCTAGGGGCAGCCGACCGCGTCTACATCTACCAGTCGCAGTTCTTCCAGAACGTCATTCCACCCAGTTCGCTCCAATTCCGGCACCTCAACTGGACACCGGTGAGTGGCGGCCGGGATGCGAGCCTGCGGCTGATGCGCGAGCAGATGATTTCGTACGAGCGCTTCCAGGCGGGCGTTTTCATCGGTGGCATGGAGGGCGTGGAGGAAGAGTTTGAGTTGTTCCGCAGAGCGCAGCCCCAGGCTATTGCCCTCGCGGTGGCCTCCACCGGGGCCGCCGCTCGCGTCCTCTTCGACCGCGAACCATGGGGCTCGAAAGATGCGGGCTTAGAGAACGACGTAGCCTATGCGTCCCTGTTCCGGCGGTTGCTGGGTAGGGGGGGGGCACCGCCTTCCTCAAGCCTCAGCAGTCCTCTCGTCCCCTGACGATTCTGCCGCCTGCAGACCATGGCTCTAACGGCACCACAGCCTTAATGATGTTCATAATGTGTTCTGCACGTGTTCGTTTTATGTTTATGGCCACCCCAGGCTCAGATATTGGCTGGGAACTCTAAGGAGGCTTCTATGGCGCGGAAGGTCTTTTTCAGTTTCCACTACGATCGCGATGTGAGGCGCGTCGTGCAGGTTCGGAACTCCTGGGTCGTGCGCCCAGAAGGTGACGCGCAACCCTTTTACGATAAAGCTGATTTCGAGGAGGTGAAGAAGCGCGCTGGCGGCATTGAGAAGTGGATCGAGGAGCAACTAAAGGGAACGTCTGTGACGGTGGTTCTCTTCGGTTCAGAGACCTACGAACGTCCTTGGGTACGGCACGAGATCAAGCGCAGCTATGAACTCGGTAAGGGGCTGGTTGCGATTGATATTCACAATGTGAAGGATCCACAGCGTGGCGTCGGCGTGCAAGGGAAGAACCCTCTCGATTATTTTACAGTTAGTCGGAATGGGCGCGATGTGCCGTTGTCTGCTCTCTACAGGACCTACGATTGGGTGAGCGACAATGGCTATGCTAATATGTTGTCCTGGGTGGAAGCGGCCGCGGAGGCTGCTGGGCGTTGACTCGCCTTGAGGTAAGTCCTCCTGAAGGAGCGCTCCCGGTGTCCCCTCGCCGCACGCCTCCTTCGTCCGCTCCGCCCAGGTACGCAGGACAGACTCCGTGAGGTCCATGTCCCTGGCCACCTCCGCAATGCCCTTGCCCCCGTTCAGCACCAGCTTCACCGCGCCGTTCTTGAATTCACGCGTGAACTACCGATGCTGTCTCCGTGGAACAGCGCCCGAAGATCGGCCTGCGCCTCTTCGTGCGCGGGGGCTTCAACCTCGCTAACGTCCACGTCGGGGTGCTCCTCGGCTCCTCTGCCAGGAGGAGGGCGGCTCGGTTGGTTTCACTGAGGAACTTCCCTCCATCCCGCTCGTCCCCCTCGCCATTACACTCTTATATAGAGACACGACCCTCGCCCCAGGGCTGTCATGCTGGGAGCACTAGGCGACGTAGTCGTGCGCGCCCCGCTGGGACTCTACATGCCACGAGGCGAGCGGGACCCGTTAGCGAAGGGAGAAGCGCATGTCCAACACGAGCCGGGTCACCACCTTCCGGAACGCGTTTTCGTCCACTTCGACCGGCAGCGCGTTCTTCGCGGGATGTAGACGATGGGCTCGCCCTGTCCCGTCTCCAGACTGTTACCGCGCACGCACTTTGATGGTTCCACGGCGTTTCACGGACTGGCTCGTCGATGGGCATCTCCGGGAAGCCCGCGAAACCACTGGAGGCCATCACGAGCGTGCGCGGCCGGGTGTCACCGCCGATGATGGGCGCAGATTGAGGCGATTCTCCGCGGGGAGTCGACGGTTGCAGCATGAGCCGGAGCACGAGGCGGCTCAAGGCTGCCCAGAGGGCACCGCCGCCAGGCGGCGGTAGTGCCTTGAACCGACTCGGGATTCCGGCGTCCATCATCCAGTCGGCTCAAGCGGCCCTCTGCATACGTGCGTGGCAACACCAGACGCACGGATCGCGGCGTCGCGCAGCCCGCGAGAAGCACGCTCACGAGCAGCGCCACTGCTCCACGCAATGTCATGCCGTCCCCTGGCGTGTGCCCCGAGTCCGTGGGAGCAAACCTCAGGAGTTAGCACTCGGCTCTGACGACTCGAGGAGGCGCGGAAGCACCGGGCCTCATCCCGCCGCGCCTCACGCCTTCTGCTCCAGCTCGGCGCGCAGCTTGTCCTCCTGCGCGCGCAGCTCCGGGGTGAACTCGGCGCCGAAGTCCTCGGCCTCGAAGACGGGGCGAATCTCCAGCTCCGACTCCTCGCCGGGCATGGGGTTCGGGCAGCGGCGCGCCCACTCCACGGCCTCTTCCATCGACTTCACCTGCCACATCCAATAGCCGGCGATGAGCTCCTTCGTCTCCGCGAACGGACCGTCGATGACGCTCTTCTTCCCATCCGCGAACCGGATGCGCTTGCCCTTGTTGCTCGGGTGCAGCCCGTCACCGGCCAGCATGACGCCGGCCTTCACCAACTCCTCGTTGTACTTGCCCATCTCGGTCAGCAGCTTCTCGTCGGGCATCACGCTGGCCTCGGAGTTCTTCGTCGCCTTCACAATGACCATGACGCGCATCGGTGCTTCCTTTCAGTTCGGGAGGCGCTGCGTCCTCGTTCCAAATGGCGACGAATAAACCCGGCGAGGATCGACACGCGGCAGAAAAATCGCGATTCCCGCCCGCCGATTGCGCGGTTGCGGACCTTGCGCAGCGCATCAGGGCAGGCGCATCGCCGTGCGCGGGGGCGGGTCCGTAGCCTCACCCCGCGGAGTGGGAGGACTCCGCGAGCGGGGCGCGTGCCCGGTGAATGCCCACCCAGGGGCGCTCCGGATTGCCTGGACCGGCGGCCGGGCTCAGCAGGCCCTCTTCTCGCGCCTCCGATGCGGCGTTGTAAAGCGCTGATGCCAGCCTCACCGTCCCCAGAGCCAGCGCCGGTGCGAGGGCGCGCCAGGAGGCGGACATGGTACGGGGCGCACGGAATGAAGGGGGCGGGCTGTTCAGCGCGCTCTCGCGCTTGATGGCGATGCCGCTCCAGGCGCTGGCCGCGGACGCGCTGCCGTCGTGGAACGAAGGGCCCGTGAAGCAGGCCATCCTCGACTTCGTCACCCGCTCCACCACGGAGGGGGACGCCGGCTTCATCCCGCCCGAGGCGCGCATCGCCACCTTCGACAATGACGGCACGCTCTGGCCGGAGCAGCCGCTCGTGCAGGGCGCCTTCATGCTGAAGCCGCTCCGTGCTCGCGTGAAGCAGGCCCCGTCGCTCGCGAAGCGACAGCCGTTCAAGGCCGTGCTGGAGGGAGACCTCTCCGGCCTCTCCAACATGGACAAGTCCAAGTTGATGAAGTTGCTGGGGGAGACTCACGCCGGCATGACGGAAGAGGTGTTCATCCGCGAGGTCCGCACCTTCTTCCAGCATGCCCGCCACCCCAGGTGGAGCGTTCCGTACAACCAGCTCGCCTACGTCCCCATGCTGGAGTTGCTCCGGTTCCTGCGCGCGAACGGCTTCCAGACGTGGATCTCCTCGGGGGGAGGCATTGACTTCATCCGCGTCATCTCCGAGGACACCTACGGCATCCCGCCCCAGCAGGTCATCGGCAGCCACCTGAAGAAGACGTTCGACGGCGGGCACGCTCCCTCGGTGCTGCGCCGTGAGGCGCGCGTGGCCCACGTCAATGACAAGGCGGGCAAGCCGGTGGGCATCGACGAGCACATCGGCCGGCGGCCGGTCTTCGCGGCGGGCAACGTGCGCTCCGGCGGCGACATCCAGATGCTCCAGTACACGCGCAGGCGCCCGCGCCCGGGCTTCGCCTTGCTCATCCACCACGACGACGCGGCGCGCGAGTTCGCCTACGAGGAGAAGGACGGGGCGTCACTGAAGGCCGCGCGCGAGGGCGGCTGGGCCGTGGTCAGCATGCAGCGGGATTGGAGGCGCATCTTCAATGGAACGCGAGCCGCACGGACTGGGAACGGGAGGGGATGAAGCGGCGGCGTCCCGCTTCCTGCTGGACCTGGCCAGGGCACTGCACCTGGCCTATCAACCCTCGCTCCTGGTGGAGGCGCGCGTGCGCCGGGTGGCGACGGCCTGGGGGCTGAAGACAGAGGTCTTCACGGTCCAGAGCCTGGCCATGACGCAGGTGGTGGCCCCGCGACGGGCGCCCGCGGGCTTCACGCGGCTGCCCTTCAACCCGCACTGGAATCTGGGCCGCGCGGCGGCGCTCCTCCAGTTGACGGACGACATCGCGGCGGGCGGCGTGGCGCTCCCGGAGGCCCGTGCGCGCTTGGAGCGCATCGTGGCCCAGCGCTCGCCCTTCCCGAAGTGGCTCGTGCTCTTGGCCTACGGCGTGTATGGCGCGGCCGTCGCGGCGCGCGTGGGGGGCGGGTGGTGGGAGATGTTCGCGGCCCTCCTCGTGGGAGGCCTCGCGGGCGTCATCCACTTCGGGACGTTGCGCTCGCAGCGGGTGGACCTGCAGAAGAGCTTCCTCGCGGCGTTCCTGGGGACGCTGGTGGCGTTCGGGCTCCGGTTCGTCCTGCCGCCCTTTGATGTGGTCCAGGCGTTGTTTGGCGGGGCGGTGCTGCTGGTGCCCGCGATGGTGGTGACGCTCGGCTCGTTGGAGCTGGCGACGGAGTCCGTGGAGGCAGGCATGACGCGCCTGGTCTATGGCCTGCTGCGCTTCCTGATGCTTGGCGTGGGCATCATGGCGGCCACGACGTTGTGGCGTTTTGTCTGGCCGCTCCCCGTCCACAGCGACGCGCACGTCCTGCCCCCGCTGGTCACCTTCTTACTGCTGGCCGTCGGCGGCGTGGCGCTGGCCGTCTGCATGGCGGGCCGGCCGCGCGACCTGGTGGGGATTGTCGGCGGGGTGCTGCTCGCCTATGGGACGCAGGCCGGGATGAAGGTGGTGCTGGGGGAGCAGGGGAGCCCGATGGTGGCCGCGTTCGTGCTGGGCGTGGCGGGTCTACTCTATGGCCGGGGCGGGCAGCGGATGCCCATGACGGTCATCATGCCCGGCCTGTTGCAGCTCGCGCCGGGCTTCATGGGCACGCAGGCCGTCATCGCGTTGCTGGGCATGGGGCGCCCGGGTACGGAGGATGCCCGGCCGTTCAACGTGCTGCTGGTGGCGCTCCAACTGGTGCTGGGGCTGGTGTTCGCGACCTTGGTGGTGCCACCGCGCGTCACCGTGGACCGCGACGCCGCCGAGCCGTCGGCTTCCGGGAGCGCGTAGCGCCGGCGGTCGCCGGACGCGCACGGGCGGCGGCGCTCCTTCAGCCGCCCGGCGCCGCGGGCAACTACGCGTGCGACTGCTGGGCGCGGCGGACGAAATGCTCCACCTCTTCGGCCAGCGCCATGACCTGGTCGGCGATGCTGGTCTCCTCCTTGCGCTCGTGCGCCTCCGCCAGCTGGCGCTTCACGCGCTCCTTGATAGGGCCGATGCTCAGGCTGCCCGGGGCCTGGCTGGGGGGGAAGTCGAGCAGGCTCTGCGCGAACCTCTGGACCAGCGCCTGCGCGGGCACGAAGGTGAACATGCGCTCGCCGTACCACTTCAGGTACAGGCCGGACCTCGGGCCGTACTCGAACGGGTCCGAGCGCAGGTTGATGAGGTAGGGCCAGGCCGGGTTGAAGCGCTTGCCGCTGAACCACATGTCCGGGCCTTCGCCGTCCTGGTAGCTGAAGATGAGCTTCCAGTCGTCGTACCGGACGGCCGCGAGGTTCCCGCTGTCGAGCACGTAGATGAACTCGCGCCGGCGGCCCTCCTCCTTGCCCGCGAGCAGCCCGGTCTGGTCATACCCATCCAGGTAGACCTTGAAGGTCTTGTCGCCCGCCTTGTAGCCGCGCTGGCACTGCTCCACGAGGTCCGTGGGTCCGCCCGCCGCGGCGACCAGCGTGGGCATCCAGTCCTCGTGCGCGAAGATGTCGTTGATGACGCGCCCGGGCTCCACCACGCCCGGCCAGCGCACCAGGCAGGGCACGCGCACGCCGCCCTCCCAGGTGGAGCCCTTCTCGCCCCGGAACGGGCTGTTGCCGCCATCCGGCCAGCCCATCTTCTCCACGCCGTTGTCGGTGGAGAAGACCACCAGCGTGTTGTCCGCGATGCCCAGCTCGTCCAGCTTGGCCAGCAGCGCGCCGACGATGTCGTCCAGCTCCCGCATGGCGTCCGCGTAGAGGCCGTGGCCCGTGGCGTTCCGGTACTTCTCCTGGAGGTAGGTCCAGACGTGGGTGCGCGTGGTGTTGTGCCAGAGGAAGAACGGCTTGCCGTCCTTCACGGCGCGCTCCATGAAGTCCAGCGTCCCCTTCAGGAACTCCTCGTCCACGGTCTCCATGCGCTTTCGGGTGAGCGCGCCGGTGTCCTCGATGCGCTGCTTGCCCACCACGCCCCAGCGCTTGTCCTCGGTGGGGTCGTCGCGGTCCGTGGCCCAGGTGTGGAGCACGCCGCGCGGCCCGAAGCGCTCCTTGAAGGCCGGGTCCTTGGGGTAGTCCGGGCACTCCGGCTCGTTCTCCGCGTTGAGGTGGTAGAGGTTGCCGAAGAACTCGTCGAAGCCGTGCACCGTGGGCAGGTAGGGGTTGGAGTCGCCCACGTGGTTCTTGCCGAAGTGGCCGCAGGTGTAGCCCAGCGGCTTGAGTAGCTCCGCGATGGTGGGGTCGGAGTCCTGGAGCCCATACTTCGCCCCGGGCATGCCGATGGTGGTGAGCCCCGTGCGGAGCGGGTTCATGCCGGTGATGAAGGCCGCCCGGCCCGCGGTGCAGCTCTGCTGGCCGTAGCAGTCCGTCATCATCGCGCCTTCCTTCGCGATGCGGTCGAGGTTGGGCGTGCGGTACCCCATCATCCCCTGGTTGTAGGCGCTGACGTTCCAGACGCCGATGTCATCTCCCCAGATGACCAGGATGTTGGGCTTGCGCTGCTTCTGCTTGCCGTTGCCGTTTCCATTGCCCGTGGTTTTCGCTTTGCTCGCCATGTGTTGCCTCCTGGACAGGAGGTGCGCACGTGGGGCCACGGGCGCATGGTCCTGGAGGGCGGGGCGCCAGCCGGTCCCCTCGCGAGGGCGCTCGAGCCCCCGCTCAATGCAGGTGAGGGGGCGCAGGAGGTTCTCCGGCGAGGGGGGGCCTGGCGCTGGCGTCCATGAGGAAGCGGCGCACCGCCACGCCCACGGTGGGGTGCATGTTCTCCGGGCCCAGCCGCTCCAGCAGGCCGGTGCGCCGCAGCAGCGCGCGCAGCGGCGCCCGGGCCTCGGCGATGCCCAGCACCACGTCCGCCTCCTCGAATTCGCGGCGCAGCTTCTCCAGCCCCTCCGCCGCGGTGACGTCCATGTCGAACACGGCGGAGGTATCAATGACGAACCACCGCACGGGCGTCTCCGCGCTGGCGACCAGGGCCCGGGCCTGCTCCCGCAGGTGGCGTGCGTTGGCGAAGAACAGCGGCGCGTCGAAGCGGTAGATGACGAGCCCGGGCACCGTCTCGGAGTTCTCGGACCGCTCGATGTCATGGTAGCCGGGCACGCCCTCGCGCTCGCCCAGCACCGCGTCGTGGGGCCTGGCGGCGCGGCGGATGAGGTCCGCCAGCGCCAGCGCCACCGCGACGAGGATGCCTTGGAGGATGCCCAGCACCAGCACCCCCAACATGGTCACACACGCGAGCACCGCCTCCACGTGCCGCACGCGCCACAGGTCGACGATGGCGCGCACCTGCAGCAGGTACACCGCGGCCACGAAGACGATGGCGCCCAGCGTCACCATGGGCAGGTCGCGCAGCAGGGGCGTGAGGAACAGGGCGAACACCAGCACCACCCCGGCGGCGAGCACCCCCACCAGCTGGGTCCGCCCCCCCATGGTGACGTTGACGGCCGTGCGCGAGTCGCTCCCCGTCACGGGGAACCCCTGGCTGAACGCGTTGGCGAGGTTGGCGGCCGCCTGTCCGAGGAACTCCTGGTTGCTGTCCAGCTTGTATCGGAACCTGTCCGCGTAGAGACGGCCCGTCAGCACGGAGCCGGCGTAGTTGACGAGCGCCAGGCTGAAGGCGGCGGGGAGCAGCGCCCGCACGTCCTCGAAGCGCAGGGATGGCAGGCCTGGCGTGGGGGGCTCCGCGGAGAGTGGGCCCACGACCTTGATGCCCCCGTGCTCCAGCTGGAACAGCGCCCCCGCCGCCGTGGTGAGGGCCACCAGGATGAGCGGACCGGGCGCCTTGGGGAGCAGCCGCCGTAGCAGCACGAGCGCGGTGATGACGCCCAGCCCCAGCAGGAGCGTGGGGACGTGGGTCCGGTGGAGGTTGGCGGCGACCTCGAACACCTGACCGGAGAACGTGTTGGACTGGCGCTCCAGGCCGAAGAGCCGCGCGAGCTGGCTGCCGATGATGATGAGCGCCGCGCCGTTGATGTAGCCGATGAGGATGGGCTTGGACAGGAAGTCCGCGAGCGCGCCCAGCTTGAGCATCCCCCCGAGCAGACTCAGCGCGCCGACCAGCAACGCCAGCAGCGCCGCCAGCGAGGCGTAGCGGGCGGTGTCCTCCCCCGCCGCCATCGGCGCGAGCGCCGCGGCGGTGAGGATGGCGGCGCCGGCCTCTGGGCCGATGATGAGGTGCCTTGAGGGGCCGAACAGCGCATAGGCCAGCATCCCCACCACGCCCGCGTAGAGCCCCGCCGCGGGGCGCACGCCCACGAGCTGCGCATACGCCAGCCCCTGGGGGATGAGCATCGCGCCAATGGTGAGCGAGGAGAGCAGGTCCGTCCGAAGCCAACGGCGCTGGTAGCGGCGCGCCTGCCGCAGCCCCGGCGGGCCCCGCCGTACCGCCCGCCACGTCCGCGCCGCCAGGTCGCTCACCACCATTTTCCTCTCGTGCCGTCGACTCGTGACACGCTGCGAACGCCGGGCGCGCTTCGCAACGCACGGCTCCCGCGCATGCGGTGCCCGGAGTGGCCGGCTGCCCGGGGTGAATGGCGCGCGGGGGACGTCGTCCCCAGCCCTGCTTCGTTCGCGGGCCGCCATGCGCTGATTGCGGGGCTCCTCTTGCTGTTGGCGGGCGTGCTGCGACTGGGGCGAATCGCCCAATGCTCCTGTCCCTCCGGCTTCGCCTTCGGCCACGCCGGGCGCCGTCGTCTGCCTCAAAAGCCAATCGCGGGCAGCGGAGGCAAGGGGCTCCCCTCCATCGCCCGCTCCAGTGACTCCGCGTAACGGCGGATGCCCGCAAGCCACGAGGCGTCCTTCTGACGATGCTCCGTGGCCGCCAGGATGCGGTGCAGCACCTCACGCGCTGCCCGGTGCGCCTCTTCCTTCCGCGTGTGCTGGCCCACGGCGCCCACCAGCCGCAGCAGCCGGAGCACGACAGCGGGTTCGGCGGCGCCGTAGCGGAGCGTCTGGTCCGTGACCAGGTCCAGGTAGTCGCGCAGCGACGGAGCACGAAGGAAGACGCGCGGGCGCCCGGACATGTCTGGCACCACGCGGAGGCCCAGCCGCAGCCGGCTCAGCTCGCACATCAGGAAGGTGAGCTGGTCCAACGCCTCCACCGCGGTGTAGGGGTCGTTGATGCCCGGCGACAGTGCCTTGACGGCCACGTCCACCAACTGGCGCACGCCCAACGCGACGTCCACGTCCTCGTCCCGCCAGCGGTCCGTGCGGATGGCCCGGAGCAGGAGGGCCTCGGCCTCCTCACGCGAAGCGGGGGATGGGCGGTCATCCGCTGCGAACCAACCCACTTCGCCGCCTTGAATCACCGGCTCGCCGATGGCTCGCTCCAAATGGACGACGAGCCGCCTCGTCGTCGCCACTTCCAGCAAGGCCCGCGCATTCACGGAGACGACGAAGCCGTTCTGCTGTGCTCGAAGCGGCCACAGCTCACCCGTGGGCGCTGGGACCTCGGCTGGCGCCTTCATGTCCCCCGCGCGCAGGCGCTCCATCCTGTGCGCGACACGCAGCGTGTCCACGCGCACCCGCTGGACGATGTTCTCCACGCGCATTGTCTGAAGCGTATGGAGCACCTGGAAGATGAGCGCGCCCTCGCACGCCACGAGCAGCAACAAGGCCAGACTGAGCGCCGGACGCGGCGCGCGCCCCGAGTCCGAGACAAGCCCGAACTCGTGCGTGGCCACGAGGCAGAAGACGCTCGTGGCGACGAACACCGGAATCACCACGCGGATGCCCGCTCCGTGCAGGAAATGGCGCAGCAGCCGTGGCGAAAACTGACCGGCGGCGTTCTGCACCACGAGCATGGAGAGGGACAGGACGATGCTCAGCGACGTCAACGCGATCCCCAGCGCGGTGGAGAGCATGTCTCGCGCCTCCGGGGCGGTGGCCTGCCACGCGACACCGCGGAGGACTCTTGCCACGAACGCGGGCGGGTCTACGAACACTACGCCCAGGCCTGCCCCGACCACCGCCCCCACCACGGGCGTGAGCCACAACCGGCGCCGCAGCCACCAACGGAGTGGCTGGGTATTTCGGGGTGGACCGTGCCTGGGGGCACCACGTCCCATGACCGTGCGGGACAGTGCCCGGATGCCCGCCATGCGCAGTCCCTCCGTGACGGCACTGACCCTGCGCCAGCGCGCTCAAGCCGACCGGCCCCGGCGACCAGGCGTGCCCCTGGGGGCCCTTCCTGGCTCCCAGCGACGAGCCCACCCACCAGAGACTGGGAACGCGCAAGCCTGGCGGCAAGACGCATGAACGGGGCGGGGACCCGCGGGCGGAACGCTCCTCCTCGGGTGTTCCCGCGCCGCGTGTGGCGCCAGCCCCGGCGGCAAGGGCCCGGCGGCCCGCATCCCCGCCTAGAACTGCAGGTACACGTACGGGCGCGTCTCCACGGAGGACAGGTGGCGGATGCCCAGGCCGAGCACCACCAGCGCCGCGGCGCGCACCGGCACGGGCATGCGGACGAAGAGGTCCGACGACACCGTGTAGAGCTTCATCGGTACGGCATGGAAGAACACGGCCGCGGCCAGCATGGCCCACACCAGCGGGCTCACGTTGGCGATGCCGGGCACGCCCGCCATCATCCGCTCGTAGAACTCACCCGCGTGCGTCATGTCCGCGGCCCGGAACACCACGCGCGTCAGCACGACGATGGTGAACGTCGTCAGCATGCCCAGCGCCACGCGGGGGACGCTCGGCGACTCGGGCTTGCCCACCGACCACTCCCAGCAGCGCGACACGCACAGCGCCACGCCGTGCACCGCGCCCCAGACGGCGAAGCGCCAGTCCGCGCCGTGCCACAGGCCGCCCAGCACCATCACCGTCATCAGGTTGAACAGCACCCGCGGCTTCGACACGCGGTTGCCGCCCAGCGGCCGGTACAGGTAGTCCCGCAGCCAGGTGGACAGGCTCAGGTGCCACCGGTTCCAGAACTCGCCGATGTTCTTCGCCAGGTACGGCCGGTTGAAGTTCTCCGGGAACGTGAAGCCGAACAGCGCCGCCACGCCAATCGCGATGTCCGAGTACCCCGAGAAGTCGTAGTAGAGCTCGAAGGTGTAGGCCACCGCCGCGACGATGCACTCCGCGGAGGCGTACTTCTCCGGCGCGGCGAAGACGGGGTCCACCAACCCCGCGCCCAGCACGTCCGCGATGACCAGCTTCTTCACCAGGCCCACCGCGATGCGGAACAGGGCGTGGGCACCGGCCTCGGGCGTGAGGCCCGGCGTCTGGCGGAAGTGCGCCATCAGCTCCGACGCCCGGACGATGGGGCCGCTCACCACGCGCGGGAAGAAGAGCAGGTACAGCAGGTGCTCCAGGAACGAGTGCTCCGCGCTCGCCTTCCGCCGGTACACGTCCACCGTGTAGCTGATGGCCTGGAAGACGAAGAAGGACAGGCCCACCGGCATCAGCAGGTTGAAGGGCTCGGCGCGGACCTCAATCCCCCACGGCGCCAGCAGCGACAGCAACGTCTGTCGCAGCATCTCCAGGTACTTGAAGCCCGCGAGCAGGCCCAGGTTGGAGACGACCGACACCGTGACGAGCGCCTTGCGGACCCCCTGTGACTGCGCGCGGGCCATGCCCTTCACGCACAGGTGGTCCACCGTGACGCCCACCAGGAAGATGAGGATGGGGAAGGGCGTGAAGGCCGCGTAGAAGAAGAGGCTGCCCACCAGCAGCACGCCAATGCGCGGCCAGTAGTGTCGGTGCACCGCCCAGTACAGGGCGAACACCGCGATGACGAAGACGAGGTACTGGACGCTGTGCGACAGCACGTCAGTTGTCCTCCACGCGCGAGGTGGGGCCCGACTTCTTGTGGACCTCGTACGCCGTGAGCAGCTCCCGGGAGAAGGCCCCCGCCAGTCGCGCGTAGCCTTCCGGAGTCAGTTGGACGCCATCCGCGTGGCCCAGCGCGGGCTGCGCGCGCTGCCACCGCAGCATGGCGCGCTCTCCTCCCATGGCCGCGCGCGGCGACCAGTACGCGCACCCCGCGTCCTTCGCCACCTGCGGCAGCGTGTTCAGCACCGACGCCAGCGAGGGCGCCTCGCTCCACCGGCCGTTGGCGCCCCGCGCCAGCCGGTCCGTGGGGCCCATCACCAGGCACTCCGCGTGGGTGGCCTTGCGCAGCCGCGTCAGCAGCGCGGTGTAGTCCCGGCGCAGCGCCGAGGCATCCAGGCCCGGCTGGTTCGCCTCGTCGGTGCCGTACCAGAACACGAGCAGGTCCGGCCGCCGCGACGCCAACTGCGAGTCCACCGCCGCCGCGTCCATGGCCCCCAGGGTCGACGCCGTGGCGCCGGGGAGCCCCAGCGCGTCGTACACGACGCCCGGCGTGTCGTACTCCAGGGACGCCCCCAGCACCGTGACGTGGCCGTCCTTCGGCGCCGTCACCTCCACGGTGTGCGAGGCCCCCGTCACGGGGAAGGAGCGGACGCGCACGGTGGGCTGGGTCAGCGGCTCCGGCAAGGGCGCGTCCGGCGGCAGCAGCTCGCCGTCCACCGCGATGTCCGGCGCGCGCACGTCCGGCGCGTCCAGCGCGTACAAATCCAACCGGCCCGAGGTCTCCTTCGCCTCCGGGCAGTCCTTGCAGAACTGGATGCGCAGCTTCGCGCCCGGACCGCCCACGGCGCGGATGCCCGTCAGGCCCCACAGGCCTCCAGGGGGCGCGTCCTTGGCGGCGTCCTCCAGGGTCCAGTCCCCCTCCAGCGCGCGCGTCACGCCCGCGGGCTCCAGGCGCGCAGACGCCTTGCCGGCGGCGATGAAGCCCCGGCCCGCGTCGCCGAAGCGCTTCGTCAGCACCTCGCGCACCGCGTCCGTGAATTCATGCGATGCGGTGTGCGTGCCGCCCAACTGCGCGACGCCCACGCGGAGGGCCTCGCCGGACTCGCGGCGCTTCAGCTTGTCGAACGTGCGCGCCAGCGCGGTGTCCGCGTACTGCAGGCCGGTCGGGTCCGCCGCGGCCACCAGCGGCGCCCGGCTCTTCGCGAACGTGCGCTGGAGGGACAGGTCGAAGAGGTGGCCCAGCAGGTCGGAGCCCCGGGCGCGTGGGTGGACGAGGTCGTCCAGCATCAGCCCTTCCTCGAGCCAGCGCAGCGCGGAGCCCTCGCCGCCCATGGCGGCGTAGGCGTCCCAGAACGCGCAGCCGGCCGCGCGGGCCTCCTCGCGGTAGATGTCGCCAATCTCCCGGGTGCCCCGGCGCGACACCACCTCGCCGCTCATGGTGCGCACGCCCGCGTCGATGGGCGCCATCAACAGGCACGCGGCGTTGGGCACGTTGGCGCGCACGCGGGACATCAGCTCCTTTATCTGCGCGCGCACCTCGTCCAGCGTGGTGCGGCCGCGCGAGTAGAAGAAGGCCTCGTTGCCGCCCACCATCATCACCACCAGGGACGGCTTGCGCTGACGCAGCTGCGCGCGGAAGGCGGCGGGCTGGGCGCGCAGGTACACCTCCGCCATGCCGCCCAGCAGGCCCACCGTGTCGTAGACGACGCCCGGCGTGCCCGACTCCAGCGTCATGCCGTGCAGCTCCACCTTGCCGGACGTGGTGAGCGTCAGCGACTTCGCGCCCCGCGGCAGCGTCACGCGGGCGAAGGCCGCCTCCGACTTGCTCTTGGAGAAGCCTCGCGTGTGGATGCGCTGCAGCGGCTTGCCGTCCACGGAGAACTGCACGGAGCCGCTGGCGGGCTGCGCCAGGAAGAAGAGCTCCGCCACGCGCGAGCCCCTCACGTCATAACGCGTGCTCTGGGAGCCCTTCTCCGTGCTGAAGGCCACGCCCGTCCAGCCCACCCGGTCGCGGGGCCACTTGGAGTCCACCAGCCGCTCGATTTCCCAGCCGTCCGAGCCCCGGCCCGAGCGCGTCCAGCGGCCCGCGCTGGCGGGGCGGGTGATGAAGAGGAAGCCCTTGCCGCCCGCGCCGAAGCGCTCCTGGAGCCGGTCGCGCACCAGGTCGGTGATGTGGTCGGAGGCCACCAGCGAGTCGCCCAGGTGCACCACGCGCACCGGCGTGCGCCGGGTGTCCTCGCGCAGCTCGGCCAGGGCCCGGGTGTAGGGCGCCAGCCCGTCCTCCAGGCAGCTCCCGTCCGGCCCCGCCTTGCGGCAGTTGAGCTCGATGTCCACGTGCTGGGAGCCCATGCGCTCGCGCAGGGCCTCCAGGTCCTTCGCGCGCGCCAGGGTGGGGGCGCTCAGCTCCTCCAGGCCGATGCCCGGCGCCGTGGGCACCACGGGCAGCGGCTCCGCCACCAGGGCGCCGGCGTCGACCTCGTCCTCCACCTCCTCCGTCTCTTCCGGCGGGCGTTTGGCCGCGCCCGCCCCCGCCGTCATCACCTCTCCGGGCGGACGCGCGGCGCGCCCGCCCGACAGCGAGGTCGGCAGGACGAGCGCCACCAGCTTCTCGGGCAGGGGTCCCCGCTGGAGACTCGGGAGGGGCCGGAGGGCGTCTGGGACCGGCGCAAGCGACAGCCCCAGCGCCAACGCGACGGTGAGGATGAGCGTCAGCCCGGTGGATCTGGCCTTGAGGAAGTCCAACAGCGCGGCATGAGACTGGCTTTTGGGTGGCGGGTCAAAACTCTCACCACCCTTCGTGGCCTCGCCGTCTGGAGGGCGGGCAGGCGAGTCCCTCTTTCCCGGCGAGGCCGAAACGGTATGGTGCGCCGCCATGGCAACACCCGCAACAATGGCCCTCTACCCCGTCATCATGGCCGGTGGCTCCGGCACCCGCTTCTGGCCGCTGTCCCGTCAGGCGCGGCCCAAGCAGTTCCTGCCGCTGGCTTCCAAGCTGCCGCTCATCACCGACACGTCCGCGCGCCTCAAGGGGCTCGCCTCGGTGAAGGACACCTTCATCGTCTGTGGTCCCCTGCACGCGAAGGCCGCGGCGAAGCTGGTGAAGGGGCTGCCCAAGGCGAACCTGCTGGTGGAGCCGGTGGCGCGCAACACCGCGCCCGCCATCGCCCTGGCGGCGGTGCAGGTGGCCGCGCGCGACCCCAAGGGCGTCATGGTGGTGCTGCCCTCCGACCACCACGTGGCGGACGTGCCCGGCTTCAAGCGCACGCTCGCGGACGCGGCGGAGCTGGCGGAGGCGGGGCACATCGTCACGCTGGGCATCAAGCCCTCGCGCCCGGAGACGGGCTACGGCTACATCCAGGTCGGCGCGGCGCTGGAGGGCGGAGGCCGCAAGGTGCGGGCCTTCAAGGAGAAGCCCGACCTGGAGACGGCGCGCGGCTACGTTTCCTCCGGTGACTACCTGTGGAACGGCGGCATCTTCGTCTTCCGCGTGGACGTCATCCTGGAGGCCTTCGCGAAGCACATGCCGGAGATGCAGAAGGGCCTGGACGCCCTGCGCAAGGCCGCGGGCAAGCGGACCTTCGGCGCGGTGCTGAAGAAGGTGTTCCCCAAGCTGCCCTCCCTCTCCATCGACTACGGCGTCATGGAGAAGGCCTCCAACATCGCGGTGCTGCCGGGTGACTTCGGCTGGTCGGATGTCGGCTCGTTCGCGGCGATTCCCGAGGTGCGCCCCGCCGACGCCCACGGCAACGTGGTGTCCGGCAACCTGGCCGTGGTGGTGGACTGCCACAACTGCGTGGTGCTGGCCGACAAGCGTCCGCTGTCCGTGGTGGGCCTCTCCGACATGGTGGTGGTCGACTCCGGCGACGCGGTGCTCGTGGTTCCGAAGGACAAGAGCCAGGAGGTGCGCAAGGTGGTGGAGGCGCTCAAGGCTCGCAAGCTGACGAAGTACCTGTAGGCGTCCAGGTGGGGCAAGGTGCGCTGGAGAAACGCCCGGTTCCCACCCTGGAAGAAGTACCGGCGGCGAGCCCCTGATTCACCGGTGACCTTGCGCTCTTGGGGGCTTGCTCTGTCGGTGAGTGGACAAGGGTCCTCTGCACGCCGGTTGCAAGGCCCCCCACCGCCTGCCCCGCTCCGGGGCGGCAGAGGGTGGTGGGGTATGGCCTGCATGCGGTGTGACGTGGACCATCCGACCGAGGCGTCTTGCCTGGCGGTGCATGACGGCGTCGCGGTGTCGGCGAGCTGCCTGGAGGGACAGCGGCACGGTCCGCTCGTCTTCCGGCGCTGGTTGGGAGCGGGGGCGCTGGGCACGGTGTACCTGGCGGAGTATCTCCCCACGGGGCACCGCTTCGCGGTGAAGGTGCTGCACCCGCACCTGGCGGCGCGGCCGGCCATGCAGCGCCGCTTCTACGCGGAGGCGCGGGCGCTGCGCGAGCTGGTCCACCCGCACGTGGCCCGCGTGCTGGACGCGCGCCCGGGGCCGGGCGGCCTGCCGTGCCTGCTGATGGAGTACGCCGACGGTGAGTCCTTCTCCCGTCTCCCCATGCCGCTGGCGCCCGTGGAGGCGGTGGAGCTGCTGGGGCAGACGCTGGAGGCCGTGGAGGCCGCGCACGCGCGGGGGCTCATGCACTGGGATTTGTCCGCGGACAACCTCGTCCTCACGCGGGACGCGCGGGGGGAGCGCCGGGTGAAGGTGCTCGACTTCGGCGCCAGCGCCATCCTCAGCTCGAGCCTGTCTCCGGAGGAGCGGGCGCGCGGCATGGTGGTGGGCTCGCCGGCCTTCATCGCGCCCGAGCAGTGGTCCGGTGAGGCCGTGGATGGCCGCGCGGACGTGTATGCGCTGGGCGTGGTGGGCTACCTGCTGCTCACCGGGCGGCTGCCCTTCGGCATCGGTCGCGCGGGGGAGCTGGCGCCGCCGGAGCCGCATGTCCTCAATCCGTGCGTGCCGCCCGCGCTGTCCTCGGTGCTGCTGCGGGCCCTGGCGCCGCGGCCGGCCGAGCGCTTCCCGGATGCCCGCGCGTTCCGCGAGGCGCTGGCGTGTTGCATGGACCCGCGTGCCCTCGCGGCGGAGCGCGAGGCGGCGCTGGTCGATGACGTGGAGTTGCTGGTGGACATCGACCTCGCGTTCGACGTGGACGAGGACGCCGCGTCCCAGGCGCCCATCCTGCTGCTGCCGGAGATGCGCGTGCCGGAAGGCAACGTCACCATCTTCGGCCAGGCGATTCCGGAGGACGGCGCCACGCCGCTGCACCTGGCGCTGCGGGCGGCGGCCCATGCGGAGCCGGTGCTGGAGGCGCCCGCCCCGCGCGTCGCCGCGCCGGCGGGATTGGAGGTCCGCGTGAAGCTGGCGGAGGGCTGGACGCGGGTGGTGGCCAGCGACATGTCGGTGGATGGCTTCTTCGCCGCGTGGGACGGCGCGCTGCCGCCGCTGGCCGCGCGCCTGGGCGTGGAGCTGTCCTTCGCGGGGCGCACCACGACGTGCGAGGGCGACGTCGTCCGCCATGTCACGGGGGACGAGGCCCGGACCTGGGGCGTGGCCGCGGGCGCGTTCCTCCACTTCGACGAGCCCTCGCCGGCGCTGCGCCAGTGGGTGGCGTGGATGCTGGAGGAGGGCCGCCGGCCACAGCCGCGTCCGGATGGAGAGCTGGCGCGGCTGCTCGCCCGGGCCGCGGAGGCCGCGAAGGACCCGTATGCCCTGCTGGGCGCGCGGCCCGACGCCGACTTCGAGGAGCTTCGCCGCCGGGCCAGCGCCGCCCTGCGCCGGCTGGACGGCTTCCGCGCCCGTCCGCTGCCGTCCGGGCAGCGCCGCGCGCTGGAGGCCCTGCGGGGCCGGGTGGAGTCCGCCCGGCGCACCCTGGGCGAGCCGCTGAGCCGCGCCGGCTTCGACGCCGTCCGGGGCAACCTGCCCGGGCTGGCCCGCTGCGTGGAAGCAGGGCTGCCGGACGAGGAGGTGGAGCCCCTGCGCCACGCCTTCCTGTCGGCCCGGCCAGGCTCGGAGGCCCGGGCCCGGGTGCTCTTCACCCAGGGGCACGCGCTGGAGGCGCAGCGGGCCCTGCGCGCCGCGCTCTCCCGGTATGCGAACGCGCTGGCGTTGGACCCGCTCAACGTGTCGTGGCTGCGGCACTACCAGGAGCTTCGCCAGCGGGCCCAGGGGCTGACGCCCTCCATGCCCCCCGTGCTTCACGAGGAGGGCCCGGCTCCTCGGGCCCCGCTTCCGTAGCGCGGGAGCCCTTGCCGGCCCCTTGGCCCTCCAACGGGCCCGGGGCGCCCTCTGGCCGGGTGCCCCCCTGGCCCGCGCTCGTGTAGAGTCCGCCGCCCTCTGCCATGCCCTCCGTCGTCACGGGGGCGGGGACACCTTCATGAACGCGCACATCTTCCGCGAATACGATATCCGAGGCCTGGTCGATAAGGACCTCACCACCGAGGTGGTGGAGCTGCTGGGCAAGGGCCTGGGCACCATCATCCGTCGCCAGGGCGGGCGCTCCATCGCGGTGGGCCGCGACTGCCGCGAGTCCTCCACCCGCTTCCGGGATTCGCTCTGCGCGGGCCTCACCTCCACGGGCCTCAACGTGTTCGACGTGGGCGTGGTCCCCACGCCGCTGACGTACTTCGCCGCCAACACCCTGCCGGTGGACGGCCTGGCGATGATTACCGGCAGCCACAACCCGCCCGAGTACAACGGCTTCAAGATTGGCGCGGGGAAGACGACCTTCCACAGCCACGAGATTCAAGCCCTGCGCAAGCTCATCGAGGCGCGGGACTTCGAGGTGTCGCCCAAGCCGGGCACGGTGACGCCGTACGACATCATCACCCCGTACAACCACTTCGTCCGCCAGACGGTGAAGGTGGGCCGCAAGGGGATGCGCATCGTCATCGACGCCGGCAACGGCACGGGCGGCGCCATCGCGGTGCCGCTGTTCGAGAGCATGGGCTTCGACGTGGTGCCCCTGTTCTGTGAGATGGACGCGACGTTCCCCAACCACCACCCGGACCCGACGGTGGTGGAGAACCTGGAGGACCTCATCGCGGCGGTGAAGCGCGAGAAGGCCGAGGTGGGCATCGCCTACGACGGCGACAGCGACCGCATCGGCGTCATCGACGACCAGGGCAACATCCTCTGGGGCGACCAGATCATGGTGCTCTTCAGCCGCTACGTGCTGAAGGAGAGCCCGGGCGCGGCCATCGTCGGCGAGGTGAAGTGCAGCTACACGCTGTACGACGACATCGCGAAGCGCGGCGGCAAGCCCGTCATGTGGAAGGCCGGGCACTCGCTCATCAAGTCGAAGATGAAGGAGACGCAGGCGGAGCTTGCCGGGGAGATGAGCGGCCACATCTTCTTCAAGAACCGCTACTTCGGCTTCGACGACGCCATCTACTCCACCGCGCGCCTGCTGGAGATTCTCACGCACGAGAAGGCGACCCTGTCGGAGCTCCTGTCCGACGTGCCGAAGACGTACGCCAGCCCGGAGCTGCGCTTCGACACGAAGGAGGAGAAGAAGTTCGAGATGGTGAAGCGCGCCACGGAGACGCTGCGCGCCGCGGGCCACGACATCATCGACGTGGACGGCGTGCGCGTGACGTTCCCCGACGGATGGGGACTCATCCGCGCCTCCAACACGCAGCCCATCCTGGTGCTGCGCTTCGAGGCCAACACGCCCGAGCGCCTCAAGGAAATCCAGGCCCTCATCGAGGGCACCGTGGAGAAGGTCAAGGTCGAGGTCGGGGGCTGACATGACGACGCCGCGCATCCTCGCCATCAGTGGCAGCCTCCGGACCGGGAGCTTCAACAGCAAGCTCCTGGACATCGCCGTCGCCCACGCCCGCGCGCTGGGCGCGGCGGTGGACGTGGTGGACCTGAAGACGCTGGCGTTGCCCGTCTACGACGGCGACGTGGAGGCCAAGGCCCTGCCCGCTCCCGTGGAGGCGCTGCGCGAGCGGCTGGGCAAGGCCCAGGGCCTGCTCATCGCCAGCCCGGAGTACAACTCCTCCATTCCGGGCGGTCTGAAGAACGCCATCGACTGGGTGTCCCGCCCCCCCGGCAGGCTCTTCCAGGAGAAGTGGGTGGCGATGATGGGCGCCACGCCCGGCGGCTTCGGCACCGCGCGCATGCAGCCGCACCTGCGGCAGGTGATGGCCTCCGTGGGGGCGCACGTGCTGCCCACGCAGGTGCACCTGGCCCGCGCGTCGGAGGCCTTCACTCCGGACGGGAAGCTCAAGGACGAGGCGCGCCAGAAGGAAGTAGAAGGCCTGGCGGCCGCGTTGGTTTCCAAGCTGAAGCCCTGAGAGGACGCGCCCATGCCAACGCTCGGAATCGACCTGGGGGGGACGTTTGCCCGCGCCGCCGTGGTGGACGAGGTGGGCAGGCTCATCACCGCCTCGAAGGTGGCCCTGGTGGAGCGCAGTCCCTCGGGGGTCGTGGAGACCATTGCCCAGGCGGTCTCGGACGCGGTGAAGCTCGCCGGCGTGCCACTGAGCGCGTGCGGCGTGGCGGCCGCCGGGCAGATTCACAAGGACTCGGGCGTGCTGTCGGTCGCTCCCAACCTGGGCTGGCGCAACGTGCCGCTGGGCGCGCTGCTCACGGCCCGGCTGGGCCAGCCGGTGCGCGTGGTGAACGACTTGTCCGCGGCGGCCTGGGGCGAGTTCAACGCCGGCGCGGGCCGGGGCTCCCAGGACATGCTGGTGGTGTTCGTGGGCTCGGGCGTGGGGAGCGCCATCATCGCGGGCGGGCGGCTCGTGGATGGCGGCGGCGGCGTGGCGGGCGAGCTGGGCCACATCAAGGTGGTTCCCGGCGGACGCCGCTGCGGCTGCGGTGAGCTGGGGTGCCTGGAGGCCTACGTCGGCGGCCACAACCTCATCGCGCAGACGCGGGAGCTGCTCGCCAACGGGGGTTCGCCCGAGGTGGCGCGGCTGACGGGCGGCGACCCGGCGCGCATCACCCCGGTGACGCTGGAGCAGGCGGCGGAGGCGGGCGACGTGGCGGCCCGTGAAGTCTATGAGCGGGCGGCGCAGTTCCTCGCGTTGGCCGTGGCCAACCAGGTGACGATGCTCAACCCGGCGCGGCTGGTGCTGGGCGGTGGCGTGTTGACGCACTGCCCGGGGCTGCGGCGCCGCGTGGAGGAGGGCGTGCGCGCCTGGTCCTCCACCACGTCGCGCGAGGGCCTGCTCATCGCGGACGCGGAGCTGGGAGACGACAGCGGTCTGATTGGCGCGGCGTTGCTGGTGAAGTAGTCCGCGCCCCTTTCCAGAGGAGGAGGCATTCCATGGCCGAGCACAAGGGCATCGTCACGTTCAAGGGTCAGCCGGTGACGCTGGTGGGAGACGAGGTGAAGGTGGGGGACGCGGCTCCGGACTTCACCGTCTTCAAGGGGCTCAACGACGCCGTGAGGCTGTCCGACGCGAAGGGCAGCGTGGTGGTGGTGAGCGTGGCGCCCAGCGTGGACACGCGGGTGTGCGCGGCGCAGCTTCGCGCGTTCAACAAGGAAGCCACGGCGCTGGGGCCGGACGTGAAGGTGTGGTTCGTCACGTTGGACCTGCCCTTCGCGCTGGGGCGCTTCATTGGCGCCGAGGGCATCCAGAACGTCACCACGCTGTCGGACTACAAGGACCGCGAGTTCGGTGAGAAGTACGGCGTGTTCATGAAGGAGCTGGGGCTGCTGGCGCGCAGCACCTTCGTGGTGGACCGTGCGGGCAAGGTCGTGTTCCGGGAGATTGTCCCGGAGATGACGCACGAGCCGGACTACGACGGCGCGATGAAGGCGGTTCGCGCGGCGCTGTGACGTTGGCTCAGCCGCGCTGGGGTGGTTTCCAACGCCGCAGCGCGGTCTGCTGTTCGTAGGGCTGGGGCGACGGGTAGGTGATGAGTTCGATGAGGGTGCCCCAGGGTGCCCGGGCGTAGCAGAAGGCGTTGCCGGGGCCTTGCTCCAGCGCTGGCAGTTCGTGGGGGCTCGAGAAGACCTCGCCCCCCGCCGCCTGGAAGCGCGCGCGCGCCGCGTCCATGTCATCCACGTAGACGGCCAGGTGCTGGATGCCCAGGTCATTGGGCCGCGCTGGCGGGCGCTGCTCGGGGGCTGTGTATTCGAACAGCTCGATGCTGGCGCCGTTGCCCAGGCGGAGCATGCGCATCGCGCGGATGCTGGAGCCGGAGAGGAAGCGCAGGCGCCGTTGCAGGTCCGCGCCTTCCTGGGGCGGTTGTCCTTTCTCCAGGCTGTCGTAGAGCACTTCGGCGCCAAGGGCCTCGATGAAGAAGGCCGTTGCCACATTGAGGTCCGGCACGGTGATGCCGACATGGTCGATGCCGCGTACTCCGGGAGAGGCCGAAGGCATGGCGCGCACGCTCCTGAATGGGATGGAACGCCAGACTGCTGGGTCATCCAGGGTGCGGTGGGATGAAGTGTCCCGTCAATGTGTGGTGCCCCTCGGGGTGGGCGGGTGTTCATTCA